>JBGPGZ010000001.1:0-36194 GCA_041484175.1 Cyclobacteriaceae bacterium
GAATTCGCAAGACTTTTTTTGACTATCTCGATAATGTGTCCGGAGGCAATCCAAAGTTTAAAAATTATCAATACGGAAACGACCTGGACCTGGATAATTATTTTTTTGTGGGGGTTGCGCTCACGCGGACTTTTTACGATATCCCTTGCCCCAAGAGCCCATATTAGTCATTGGTCATTAGTCCTTAGTCATTAGTTTGCTTAATTTTCTTCAGTTTCGCCTGCTGCGATTGTATTTTGTTTCTCGAGCAAAGGGGTCGGGGCAATTGTATAACCGGTAGCGCTGTACCCAGTTTATTTTGGTTGGGAAATAGAGGGATAAGTTTAAAAAAAATAGGCTACTTTTGCCGTCTTGTGGCTTCTCTGAAGGAAAATATTGACTTTAATAATTTGCCAAGGCACATCGCCGTTATCATGGATGGCAACGGGCGGTGGGCCAAAGGAAAGGGGGCCGCGCGCATTTTTGGGCATCGCAATGCCATTCAGGCCGTTAAAGATATTACCGAAGGGTGCGGGGAGTTGGGTGTCAAATACCTGACGATGTATGCCTTTAGTACTGAAAACTGGGGAAGGCCCAAAGAAGAAGTTGAAGGGTTGATGGAATTGTTGGTCAATACGCTTCAAAAGGAGATCAACACGCTTCATGAGAATCAGGTCCGCTTGTTAACCATTGGAAACATAAGTCACTTGCCCAGGGTGTGTCAGAAAAATTTATTGGAAGCGAAAGAAGCGACGCGGAATAACAGCGGGCTTACGCTTTTGCTGGCCCTTAGCTATAGCGGACGCTGGGAAATTATAAAGGCTGTAAAAAAAATTGTCGAGGATGTCGGCCATGGTACCCTCGATCCCGCTGAGATCGATGAAACGCTCTTTCCTCAATATCTTGAAACAGCAGGGATTCCAGATCCGGAATTGCTGATCCGAACCAGCGGCGAAATGCGGATCAGTAATTTTTTGTTATGGCAAATTGCCTATACGGAGCTTTATATTACAAAAACCCTTTGGCCAGATTTCAGAAAAGAAGATTTATATGAGGCTATCTGTGCCTACCAAAAAAGGGAACGGAGATTTGGAAAAGTTTTAGACCCAACAGCGTGAGGATAATGAGGATACCCATTTTGGTATTGGTTGTTTTTGTGTTTTGCCAGAGCGTGAACGCACAATTCAGGAAAAGCCGTGAAAAAGGTCCAGCTCCTTCCGGAACGGAAGAAAGTCTGAATTACGCAAATCCGCAGGAATACTTTATCGCCGGAATTGAAGTTACCGGCCTTAACATTCTGGATAAGAATGCCATGGTGTCCCTCACGGGTCTCAAGGTCGGGGACAAGATCAAAATCCCTGGCGATGCGATCGCGAACGCCATCCGAAAAATATGGAAGCATGGCCTGGTTGGAGACGCTGCTGTTTTGGTCGACCGGATCGAAGGGCAGAACGTCTATCTGATCATTAAGCTAACCGAACGTCCCCGCCTGACGGATTTTTATTTTACGGGTATAAACAAATCTCAACAATCAACGCTGAAGGACGATCTGAAACTGATCAGGGGGAAAATTGTGAATGACGCCACCATCCGGAATGCAGAGCTTTCCGTGAGAAAACATTTTGTCAAGAAAGGCTTCCTGAATACGGTGGTCAAAGTCTCCCAGGTTTCGGACACTTTAAACCGGGGAGGCATCCGGCTAAAGATTGATGTCAACGTAAAAGCCAAGGTGAGAATTAATGAAATCCAATTTGCCGGCAATAAGGAGGTCCCCTCTTTTAAGCTAAAGAAGCAATTTAAGAAAACGCACGAGCACGCCCGGCTCTCATTGCATCGCGCTGCGCTAAACACCCTGGTTCATCTTAAACCCAGCACCATCAAACAATTTATGGACTCCAGTCATACAAGAAGCTGGAGCGATGTGAGAGAATTCCTTGGAAGGCATGTCAAATTGAATGTCTTCAATGGGTCGAAGTTTATTAAGACCGATTATGAGGCTGACAAACTGAAGCTGATCGATTACCTCAATTCTCAAGGGTACCGGGATGCCGAAATCAGGAGCGATACGGTCGTCAATTATGATGCCTCCAACATCGACGTTATCATTTCACTCACGGAAGGGCGCAAGTATTATTTCCGGAATATTATCTGGACAGGAAACTTTCTGTACTCCTCTGCGACACTCAACAAGATCCTGGACATCAAAAAAGGTGATGTTTACAACCGTGAATTGATCGATAAAAAGACCACCTTCAATCCCAAGGGCGCCGACATTAGCGGGCTTTATATGGATGACGGGTACCTTTTCTTTCGCGTCCCCTGGGTGGAAGTGTCGGTGGAAGGTGATTCCATTGATGTTGAAATGAGGATATATGAAGGAGATCAGGCGATCATCGATGAGATTATCGTTAGCGGCAATGAAAGGACGAATGACCACGTGATCCGCAGGGAATTAAGTACCATACCCGGGCAAAAATTCAGAAGGTCAGACCTGATCCGCACACAACAACTGCTCTCTCAAATGGGGTATTTCAACCCCCAAAAAATTTCACAGGACATCCGGCCCAACCCGACCGACGGCACGGTTGACATTGAATGGAAAGTGGAAGAACAATCCAATGACCAGGTTGAACTCTCCGGAGGCTGGGGAGGCTACTATGGGTTTGTTGGAACCGTAGGATTGTCCTTTAATAACTTCTCGGCCCGCAATGTTTTTCATCCGGATAAGTGGAGGCCATTGCCGGTCGGGGACGGTCAAAAATTATCGCTTCGGGCACAAGCCAACGGACGTTCCTATCAAAGCTATAGTCTTTCCTTTACCGAGCCCTGGCTTGGCAGCCGCAAGCCGAATTCGTTGACCGTAAGTTTAAATCACTCGGTTTCGAGAATGCCGTACTCATACAGCAGCTACTCAAAAATTGACTACACCAATGGCCCCGCTTTGAAACAAAGCGGAGTGACCATCGGCCTCGGACGCCGGTTGGAATGGCCCGATAATTATTTTTCCCTCACCAATTCCCTTTCGTTTCTGGTCTATAATTACAGCAACAATTATTTCAGATCAACGGCATTTCCCACCAATGGCACGACCTACAGCATGATGCTCAACACGACCCTGGCGCGGAATAGTATTGACAACCCGATGTTTCCGACATCCGGGTCTTCGATCTCCCTTGCTTTGAGTTTAACTCCTCCTTACTCCTTGTGGCGGGACCCCAGTTATCTGAATAATATTGATCAGCGATACAAATGGATCGAGTTGAACAAGTGGATGTTTGATGCCAAGTACTACATCAAATTACTGGGCAGCAGCAAGCCTGAAGGAAGGAGCTTGGTGGTTGAAGCAAAGGCGCACATGGGGTTCCTGAGCACCTACAAGAAAGGACTTATACCGGGCCCGTTTGAACGTTTTATCATGGGCGGCGCCGGATTGGCAGGTGGCTTTAATTCCTTTGTTCTCGGTCAGGAAATTATTGGATTAAGAGGCTATCAGGATAACCTTGTCACGCCGCCCCTCTATGCCAAAAGAGGAACCGTGGCCACCACTCAAATCGACGGTGGGACGGTATATAACAAATTTGGACTCGAGTTAAGGTATCCAATCACAACGGGCCAAACCGCCACAATCTATGCCCTTCTCTTTGCGGAGGGAGGCAATAATTGGAATAATTTTGAAGAGTTTAATCCGTTTAAGCTGTATCGGTCCACAGGCATTGGTGCGAGGATATTCATGCCTGCTTTTGGGTTAATCGGCATAAACTGGGCTTATGGATATGATACCTTACCGGGTGCTCCCAAGCGCAGTGGACCTCAATTCCACTTTACCATAGGCCAACAAATCAGGTAATATGAGGGTTCTGAATCTAATTATTGCTTTTCTGGCTTTCGGCCTGAATTTTGCAAATGCTCAAAAGTTCGGATATATCGATTCTGATTTTATTTTGAACAAGATGCCTGAGTACGCCAAGGCGCAAAGCGAGATCGACCAGCTTTCGGCCTCCTGGCAAAAGGAAATTGAGGAAATGCAAAAGAAAGTGGATGGGCTCTATAGCACCTATCAGGCTGAGCAGGTATTGCTCACCGAGGCTATGAAACAAGAACGTCTGGACGAAATGAAGAAGAAAGAAACGGAATTAAAGGACTATCAAAAGAAAGTATTTGGATTCGGCGGATTATTTTTTTTGAAAAAACAAGAATTGATTAAACCTTTGCAGGATAAGGTGTTTGACGCCACGGAGAAGGTGGCCAAGGCCAATCGCCTGGCGATTATTTTTGACAAAGCGGGGGAATTGGTCATGATTTACACCGATCCTCGTCACGACTATACCGATTTTGTCCTCGAAGAATTGGGACTAGGAGACCCAAATGATAAAGTAAAATAAAACAACCCATTTAAATGAGAACGATCTTTTCCCTTCTTTTTGGTTTTGCGGCATTGGCGTCCCAGGCGCAGCCAACTCAGAAAATTGGCCATGCCGATTGGGATTATATATTCAGCCAATTGCCGGATTCAAAACAAATTGAAAGCGAAATGAAGACGCATGAAAATCAGCTGCAAAACCAATTGAAGGCCAAGTATGCGGAGTATCAAGCAAAATTGACTGCCTATAACGGGCTATCCGCGACTACACCGGATGCCATCAAAAAAGATAAGGAGACGGAATTGACCCAGCTTCAGGAGAACATCCAGAAATTTCAACAGGATGCACAATCCTCGCTGCAGAAAAAAAATACCGATCTCATGGCGCCGGTTTTTACCAAGGTGGGTAAAGCCATTGAGGAGGTAGCCAAAGAAAACGGGTATTCTTATATTATCAACCCGCAACTGGTCGGTGGCGGGGATATACTTTTGTACAGCGATGAGAAGAATGATATTTCCGTGCTGGTGTTGAAAAAACTCGGTATTACACCTACGGTCCCAGTCAAGCAGAATTAAATTAACCTAAACAATTTTTGAAATGAGAACATCCCTTGCAATAATTTTTTGTTGTGTCGCATTCGCGTCGCAGGCCCAGACCCAGAAAATAGGCTATGCCGATACCGAATACATTTTCAGCCTGATGCCGCAAATGAAGCAAATAGAAAATGAACTGAAGACGCATAGCGACCAGCTGCAAAACCAGTTGAAGGCCAAATACACGGAGTATCAGACAAAGCTGAATGCTTACAATGGCATGCCGGCCACCACCCCCGAAGCCATTAAGCGAGATAAAGAAACTGAATTGACCCAATTGCAGGAGAACATTCAGAAATTTCAACAGGACGCACAAACCTCGCTTCAGAAAAAGCAAACTGATTTGATGGAACCCATTTATGCGAAAATAAGCAAGACCATTGAAGAAGTGGCCAAGGAAAACGGGTATACCTTCATCATTCATACGCAATTGCCTGGGGGTGGTGATATTCTCCTGTACCAGGATGAGAATTATAATATCTCCAAACTCGTTTTGAAGAAACTCGGCATCACACCGCCCGCGGCATCTGCAACACCGTTAAAGCAGAACTAGACATTCGCACGTCACTCTAATTCGCAAATCGCCGTTCGCAATTCGCTATTCGCAATTCTGCCCAATGCTATAGGCAGATCACCCGCAAAAGGGTTAACCTCGAGCGCAGGGCTAAATTGAAAGTATCCGGCTGATTTGCGAATTATGATTTGCGAGTAATTTGCGAGTTGCGAATCAAGGTTGTCCGGGGAAAATTTAAAAAGAAACATTTAAAAGGGAGGCCTAGACCTCCCTTCATAGTTATTTTTGGGTTACGACACCAAACAAAAACAGCTATGAGCAAAAGTAGTTTTTTTACCGGACAGCCGGTACTCAATCAATTGCTTTCTTTAATACCAATTTCTCTTGTAAGGCAGTTGTCCAGGAAGCATAAGTCTGACCGGTATTACAAGAAATTCAGGGCTTATGACCATTTAGTAAGCATGTTATTCTGCGGTTTTCATCAGTGCAGCTCCTTGCGAGAACTTATTACCGGCCTTCAGGCCAATGCTCATAGGCTTAATCATCTGGGTTTAAGATATACACCTCGAAGGAGCACGCTTGCCGATGCTAACAAGCGACGTTCTGCAACCTTTTTCGAGGCTCTCTTTCATGGTTTGTTAAAGTTTCATTATGGGCATTTACCGGACAGCCTAAAGGGTTCTAAACTTCGTGACAAGCTATTTATCATTGATTCTACCACTATATCATTGTTTTGTGATGTGTTAAAAGGAGCTGGAACTTATAAGCTTAACGGAAAAAAGAAAGGTGGTTTAAAAGCACATGTTCTGATGCGTGTACGGGATCAGGTGCCCTCCTTTGTATACTTGAGTGCTGCAGCACAAAGTGACCGGCTCCTTATGGAAATGCTGGATTTACCTGCAGGATCGATTCTGATCATGGATAAAGCTTATGTCAGTTACAAAATCATGGCCCGCTGGACGAAAAATAAAACTACATGGGTAACCCGCCTAAGCAAAAGTTTAAAATATACGGTTACTGAGCAAAACCATATCAGCGAATATCAATGCCAGCAAGGGGTTCGAAGCGATGATGTTATTCTGTTAGGCAATCCCCAAACTCAAAAACGAAATCCTCTACAAAAAGCCAGGTTAACAAGATTTTATGACCAAGCAAAAAAGAGAGAATTTCACTTTCTAAGTAATAATCTGGAGTTTAGTCCTCTTACTATTGCCAAGATATATAAGCAACGATGGGACATTGAAACACTTTTCAGGCGCATCAAACAGAATTTTCAATTCCACAACTTCTTAGGTGATAACGAGAATGCTATCAAAATTCAGATGTGGTGTACTCTGATCGCCGACCTACTGATTAACATTGTAAAAGAACGAATTGAAAAGTTAAAAAAACGCAAATGGTCCTTTGCCAACCTCGCAGGCCTAATACGCCAACACCTTACTACCTACATCGACCTTTTCAAATTTCTACTCAATCCTGAAAAAGCAATTTTGGGTTATTCAAATGAAGTATCAATGAATCAACTCAACCTATTTATAACCTGAGGGGGCTTTAATTTCAATAAAAACGTATTTCTTTGTGTCTCTGATCAAAAACAATAACTCTAAAACTTTTTCAAGATTGCCCGGACAGCCTTGAGTTGCGAATTGTGAATGAATAGATAAGTCGATGAACTACTATTTCTTTCCCCATCCGCCGCCACCGGGTGTCTTGACAATCAATCGGTCACCGGCGTTTACCTGGGCACTATCCATGCCCTTGAGGTGATGAATTTCCCCAGTTGAGCGAATGATAAATTGTTCACCGGTTTTTCCCGGTGAGCCGCCGTTCATGCCGTATGGCTTTTCAATCCTGTGTTGAGAGAGTATATTCATTTCAAGGGGTTCTTTGAAAAAGATTTCCCGAACGATGCCGTCCCCGCCCCTCCATTTTCCTTTTCCTCCGGATCCTTTTCGGATCTCAAACTTTTCCAATCGGACAGGATAACGAAGTTCCAGCAATTCAGGGTCCGTGATGCGTGTGTTGGTCATGTGTTGATGAACAGCACTGGAGCCTTCATGCCCGGGCACCGCACCGGTGCCGCCGGCAATCGTCTCGTAATATCCAAAGCGCTCATTGCCAAACAGCACGTTGTTCATCGTGCCCTGACTGCAGGCGGCGACCTTGAATGCTTTCAACAGGGTGTCCGTTAAACGTTGACTGACCTCGGTGTTACCACCCACCACAGCGGGGAGGTATCCTTCTTTTGAAAAAGGCGGATTCAATAGTCCTTCGGGCAAAATCATTTCCACGGATTCCATAAGCCCTTCATTCATCGGGATCGGTTGATTTACCAATATCCGCAACACATACAATACGACGCTTTGAACGATCGCTTTCGTGGCATTTAAGTTTCCGGGATGCACACCGGCTGACCCGCTAAAGTCAATTCTCAGTTTTCCTTTTCGGACATTCATCATCACTTGCAACGGTGAACCGTCATCCAATTTTTCTAACGCGTACCATGAACGGCCCGGCATTTTCATGAGATTTTCACGCAGCAATCTCTCGGCGTGACTCCTCAGCGACCTCATGTAGTATGCGATCTCCTTGATTCCATGCTTTTCACAAAGTTCGCGAAGGGCCTGTTCACCAAAAAGGATCGCAGCCAATGCCCCGTTGAGATCAGCAAGATTTTCTTCCAGTAACCGGGTCGGGTACCTCGCGGAGGTAAAGACCTTTGAGATTTCCCCCCATCGAACCATGCCTTGTTTTACAAGGTACATGGGCGCGATAATCACACCTTCTTCCTCGAGCATGGTTGCATCCGAGGGCATGGAACCCGGTTTTTTTCCTCCGATCTCCGCATGATGTGCGCGGTTGGCTACATAGCCAACTATCTTCCCTTGATAAAAGACGGGTGCCAACAGTGTGACGTCCGGCAAATGGGAGCCGCCATACCCCGGATGGTTCGTGATAACAACATCACCTTCTTCAAGCTGAATGACCTTGAGCACCTCGCGAATGCAAACGCCAAGGCTTCCCAAGTGAACAGGAATATGCGGTGCATTGACGACCAAATACCCGTGTGCATCAAGCAATGCGCAGGAGAAATCGAGTCGCTCTTTGACATTGACCGAGAAGGAGGTGCGCTGCAGTAAAGCCCCCATCTCCTGGGCGATCGCCGTAAATCGATTGGTAAATAATTCCAGCAAAGCAACTTCACCCTGAACAATCCTCTTTGCAGCCATCATCCTTTTCCTGTCAACCATTGCATTATTATTTTCATCAAGCAAGAATGTCCAGCCTTTTTCAACTACGGTTGTTGAGTTGTTACTGACGATCATGGCAGGCCCGTTGATTTCGGCTCCTGCGCGAAGATCCTCCCAGCGGAAAATAGATGTTGACCCCGATTGTGGATTCACTTTTTGTTTCTTCCGGGGGAGAGGCGAATAGGGAATTGCCGATTTTTCTTTTTTTGAGGGTGGACGCCCCTTTACACAAACAATGACTTTGGCGGACTCTATTTCTATTTCGCGCGAAGCGAGCCAATGACCAAAGACAGACTCATATTTCTTCCGAAAAGCGCCGGTTATATTTTCAAGGTCACGCCCGGCTTTAGTGGCTGAAGGGATCAGGGAGGGCCTTCCTTGAACAGGGGTGAGGTCTATTTCGAGGCTTGATTCCTGTCCATTGAACCTGAGAAAAAGTAGTTCTTTCTGAAGTTTAATTTCACTCCGTAAATAGCCCTCGCACGTTAAATAGTCTTCGCCTTTTTTCCGGAGGTCGTCCAGTATCGAAGTTAACTCCCCTTCAGCCTTGCGAAATGGTTTTAAGATAAGTTCTTCTTCAAATCGTTCTGTTTCCGCATGGCCTATTCCATAAGCACTCAACAATCCGGCATCATATGGAACAAGGGCCCGGTTAATACCCAACAGATCGGCCAATGGGCAGGCATGTTGCCCCCCAGCCCCGCCAAAACAAAGCAACGTGAAATCAGATGGATTGTGACCGCGTTGGATGGAAACTTTTTTGATGGCCTCTGCCATTTTTTCGTTTGCTATCCTCACCAGGGATTCTAAGACAACCTCGGGTCGGTATTTTTTCCCGCTTGCCTTTTTAACGCGAGCAATGAGTGTCTTCAACTTTTTCTTCGCGTGGTTAAGGTTCAACGGGATTGCAAAATTTTCCGGATCAATTCGACCCAATAATAAATTTACATCGGTAATCGTGAAAGGACCACCGGCTCCATAACAAGCCGGACCGGGTGATGCGCCGGCGCTTTCGGGACCAACCGTAAACCGGTAGCCGTCAAAATCACAAATGGAACCACCACCGGCGGCAATCGTTTCTATGGCCAATGAAGGCGAAAGGATCTTTTGTTCACCTACTTTTGATTCATAGCGGTAGTCATAGCGCCCGTCGTAGAGCGACACATCGGTGCTTGTTCCGCCCATATCAAATGTGATCAGCTTTTCTACACCGGAAAGTTTTGCCCTTGTTGCTGCACCCACGATTCCTCCGGCAGGGCCACTGAGCAGGCTGTCTTTAGGATAAAAATGATTTGCGTTGACGAGGCCTCCTGCGCTGGTCATAACGGATAGATCCATCCCGGATAACCCGGATCGTATTTTATCCAGATATTGCCCGATCATAGGGGCGAGGTAGGCATTGGCTACCGTTGTTTCGGCTCGCGGCAATATTCTTAGCTGCCGGGAGAGCTCATGGGAAGAGGAAATGAAATTGAATCCTGACAATCTAAGTTGTTCGGCTAATAATACTTCATGCAATGGATTCTTGTAGCTGTTGAGCAGCGAGATGGCAATAGATTCGACCTTCTTTTTCTGTAGCGCATGAATTATTTTCTTGATATCCTTTTGCATCAGTTCCTTTAGGATAGCGCCACTCGCCTCTGTGCGCTCGTTCACCTCAATCACAAAATCATAAAGTGGTCTTTCCTTTTGAATGTGCAACGCAAACAGATCAGGTCGCTGCTGGCTGCCGATGAGCAAGAGGTCTTTGAATCCTTTGGTAACCAGCAAGGCGGTTCGTGCGCCGGATCGTTCCAGGATGGCATTGGTACCCAGTGTCGACCCGAGCTTCATTTCAATGCGGGGTAGTGGTTGTGAAAGCGTAGTTTCCGTCAGCAAGCGCGCAGCCAACAGGGGAACTTCTTCCCGTGAACTTATTTCAACAGGATGCCCCGAAAAATTTTTGGAGAGAGGACGATTCAGGAGAATATGATTTCGCCCCGGGTCCACCGATTTGATCTTTCGGCTGACCGGTTTTGCTCCGGGAATCGTGAGCGTGAAATCCTTAAAAATATCTTTTTGTACAGGCCAGTGAAGTTGAACCTGAAGGGTTTGCGGGTCAGGTTGAGAAATGATCTTACCCCTCAAAACCCCGCTGCTTAACACTTTTAATCGCCTGAACTGTCCGTGTGGATCAATGGCAATGCAATCGGTGAATGTACCACCGGTGTCCATCCATATTTTCCAGGAGGGAAGCATTTTCACTAATCTTTGATGGATAGTACAACCTGGCTTCTGGACATCCGGATGCCTACAGCGTAGCTAAACTGCAGCGATCCATCACGCTGCTCTTTCATGACAGGCTTTGTATAGAGAAGCGAATCGGCGCCTAAACGCTGGACATTGTCGTTGAGCTGTACGTGGCCAGCCCCGGCGGTGTAAGCCTCAACGATTTGTCTCTCGATGTCAAGAAGCATCGAATCGCCTGGTTGGAGCGAAATAATTTTTGCCCGGTAGGCGTATTGAAGCGAATCGATTAATTTCTTGTTGGTGAGCGATGATTTTTCAATGATTGCCGCCAATGAGCGTCCCATCGCAAATGCGGCATCCGTCAATTCGGCCTCGCTCACTTTTTTAATTTCATTAAGCTTCATTCCCTCTCTTAACTTCCTTCTTTGTTCATCGGTGAGCGTACCTCCACAGGCGGTAAGCAGAAGTAGGGAGAAGAAAATGAGATACTTCATAGGGCTGGCAACAGATTGCTAAGGTAAGGCAATAGGGCAAAAGTGAAAAACCCCATTTATCCTGAAACTATTCATTCAGTTTGCACCGCCCAACACCCCGTCGCTTTACGGCCCAGGTTTTGCGGGTCTCCCAGGGCAATCCTATGGACATTTCGGGCTTCAGGTGGGGAAGTTTTGCTAACTTTGCAGCCTTTGTTAAACCTATGATCGATAAACTGGAAGAAATTAAGATGCGATTTGAAGAGGTCGGGCAACTGTTATCGCAGCCGGCAGTGGTGAATGATATGAAGAAATTCACCCAACTCAGCAAGGAGTACCGGGATTTGGAGAAGGTCGTAAAGAAGTATAACGAATATTCCGCTGTCCTTAACAATTTGCAACACGCCAAGGAAGTGCTGGAGAAGGAGAAGGACACAGAACTTCGTGAGCTTGCAAAAATGGAACTGGAGGATTTGGCCCCTGCGCGCGACCGGCTTGACCTGGAAATCAAGGATCTGCTGATGCCGAAAGACCCGAATGATTACAAGAACTGCATCCTTGAAATACGGGCCGGAACGGGTGGGGACGAAGCGGCCATCTTTGCCGGCGACCTGTGGCGGATGTATCAACGCTTCTGCGAGCGCAAGGGATTTAAAATGTCGGTGGTGGATGTGACGGAGGGGAGTGCCGGCGGCTACAAAGAAGTGATCAGCAGTATTGAAGGGGAGGGTGCGTTTGGAATTTTTAAGTATGAGTCGGGTGTCCATCGCGTTCAGCGCGTGCCGGAAACAGAGCAGCAGGGCCGTGTGCATACCTCGGCGGCCTCCGTGGTGGTCTTGCCTGAGGCCGAAGAGGTGGACGTAGCCATTAATCCTGCCGACCTTGAATACCAAACGGCCCGGAGCAGTGGTGCCGGTGGACAGAACGTTAACAAAGTGGAAACTAAAGTGCAACTCACGCACAAACCGACAGGCATTGTCATTACATGCCAGGTCGAGCGTTCGCAGCATGCAAACCGGGAGCGGGCATTGCAGTTGTTACGCACCAGGCTGTATGAAATGGCGGTGGAGAAACAGAACGCCGAAGTGGGCGCGTCTCGCAAGTCACAAGTGCGCAGCGGTGACCGTTCCGAAAAAATCAGGACCTACAACTATCCGCAAAGTCGCGTGACCGATCACCGCATTGGTTACACACAATACAACCTGCCTGCAATCCTGAATGGTGAGATCGATGATTTTATTGAGCAACTGAAGATTGCGGAGAGCGCAGAGCGGATGGTAGAGGGTAAATAATGGTAATCAGTGATCGGCAATCGGTGGCCGGTCTTTTAATCCTGGACGCCGGGCCCGGGGCCTTAGTCATTGGGCCTTGGTCATTGGGCATTGGCATTTGCGATGTCATAGGGGCCTGTCATTCAAATGAGGTTCGCACCACCCATTGAAGACGCAAGAAACCAGTTTTCCGGCGAGACTGCATCTGCCAATGACCAAGGCCTAATGACCAATAACGACGATCACTGTGCTTACCGATTACTGATTACCGAGTACTGATTACTGACTACCGATACTACCGATTACCGATTACTGATTACCGATTACTGATTACCGGTCACCGATTACTAATTCTTCTCGTCCTCCTCCGTCTTCTTTAATTCTTCATCCAGAATTTTTTGGATCACCTCCTGCTGACGCTCGTCAATGGTTTGATTTACTTTCGCCTGTTTTTTCAAAAAACGAAACATGGCATTCTTCTTGATCTCGTAGGCGATGAAAACAGTGTATTTGTTTTCCTTCTTGTTGAAATATTTTTGCTCTCCAATCTTCCGGAGATCTGAGATATTGGTATTCATCACTTCACGCACCAGACTCTGAAATTTGTCAGCCACATCAGCACCCTTTTCATTTTGGGTTTGTCCGAGATATTGGTCCGCAACTTGTTTCATCGTGGTGTTGACTTGACTTGCCAGCAGTGCTTTGGCCTCGATATCAGCCTTACCGCGCGCAATGTTATCGGCTGAACTTTCACCCTTCCCAGTGCCGCGGAAAAACCGGTTATTGGACTCATACGCAGAACCCCGGAAAGGCTCTTTAACTTTTGAACCAAACGGACTGGAGGCGCAAGCGCTCAAAAGGGCAAGTAAGGCAAATGAGATCAGTTTCGTCTTCATAAGTGGATTTGGTGTTTAAAAGCATTCTATCAGGATAAAATTAATAAAAACTGTGCCAAAATGCCTTAATCGGTCAGCTGCCATGCCGGAAACACTTTCCGGTGCTATGCACGGATTACAAGTTGCCAGCGGAATGCCCATTTCCACCGCAAGACGTAATTCGTGATTCCGGATTGCGCCAAAATTGTTTCCAACTCAATTCGCTTGAAGGCCCTGAGAACGGAAAGAGGGGCATCTGCCTTTACCATCGCAGACCGTGAAAAAAAACGCGTGAGCAGCCGGATGGAGTGAAAGGCAATCCAATGCCGGTGGATGTCATTGATCACTATGCCTATCTCAACTTGACTTTTCAGGGTCCTCAACATATCCACCAGCACTTCGTTCGCAAAGTGATGGGTAAATAAAGTTGCTAAGACGATATCAAATCTCCTTTTCCTGAATTCTTCTGAAGAAATGTCAAGAGTCTCAAAGGCAACTCCTGGGTAGTCTTTTGAATTCTTCACAGCAAAGGAAATGATGTTGGGATTGGCGTCAATACCGGTGAGTTTGGTCTTGATATTATTCTTTTCACCCCAATCAGCAATCAGTTTCAAAATAGCACCTCCTCCGCAACCCAAATCGGCGATATGAACAGGTGTTTCAGGAAGGCGGTTTTTGAGCAGTTGCCGAACGCCATCCATGGTAACATCATTTCCACCTAGCCGGCGATTAATAATATCCAATTCTCTCAGCGTTTGATCGACGACTTCACCTGCACAGGAGAGGTCGTCCATGATTTCCGGATCCAAAGAACGATGATCAAACCGAGACATCATCAATGATTTTCAATTTTCAGCAACATGCTTTCGAGCGTAAGCCCCGGACCGAACGCAAAGCACAGAATGCGTTTACCGCCGTCCACGCCGTTCAGGTTCTTGCACAATTCGTTAATCACAAAGAGCACCGTGGGTGACGACATGTTGCCGTAATTCTTTAACACCTGGTAGGCATGACGGTTTTGTTCCCTGCTTAGCCCGAGCTCCTCTTCGATCACTTCCAGTATTTTCTTCCCGCCCGGATGCATTGCAAAATAAGAGACATCCGAAAGCTTCTGTGAAATGCGCTCCAGCAGCGAAGATGTTAGTTTTTTAATTCCCCGGCGGATAACGTCAGGAACATAAGACGATAGCTTCATTTCAAAACCCAGGTCGCCCACGGTCCAGGCCATGTCAGGCTCACCCTCAGGGGCAAGGTCGCAATAGAAACTTTCGGGTCTTAAGTTTAATCCTTGACGGGGAGCAGTCTCCATCAGCAAGGCGGCAGAACCGTCCGCAAAAAGGGCATTGGCCAGCATGTTATCCTCACTATTTTCCTTCTGAAAGTGGATGCTGCAAAGTTCGGTACAAACGACCATCACTTTCGCATCCGTCCGGGTCTGACAAAAGGTATCAGCCAACTTGAGGCCGTTGAAGGCAGCATAGCAGCCCATGAAAGTGATGCAAAGACGTTGAATGTTGGATGACAATCCCAGCGATTTTACAAGGTCGATATCAAGGCCCGGAGCATACATGCCTGTACAACTCACCACTACAAGATGCGTGAGCGACTTTTTATCAAATTCCGGTCGTTTGGCCAGGCATGACTGGATCGCTTCCAAACTTATCTTCAATGAATGCTCGCGAAAGAGTTCGAGACGTCTTTTGGTGGATGGAAAAGGTTCCATGTCAGGGCTATTCGAATAGAAATCAAATCCATCCTTCTTCCCATAATCTTCCAGTACAGAATAACGCGATTCAATTCCGGTAGCCCGATAGAGCGCCCGCAACTTACGCGCATCCGGTCCATCGAGCTGCATGGCGCGTACCATAAACTCGGCGATGGTAGACTGACTTACTTTATTCGGTGGATTGGCCGTGCCGATAGAAGTGATGTAACTCATTATTCAAGTATAACAAAAAACTGTACCATATAGATTCCGGGCCTTTGCAAATTCCCTACCTTGAAGATTAAAACGACCTAAATCAAGATGTTCTCGCGTTCAACGTGGCTTCATTTACGGATTCCGTTCTCCTATTTTTTGATGCCGGTCTATCTTTTCGCGCTGGGAATTTCCCCCAATTTAGATGAAGGCCGCTTGCTTTGGTCGTTTCTGATCCTTCATCTGTTTCTTTATCCGGCCAGCAACGCCTATAACAGCTATTTTGACAAAGACGAGAAAAGCATTGGAGGGCTAAAGAATCCTCCGCCGGTGCACCGAGGATTGTATTCAATGGCTTTGTTATTTGATGCGATTGCCATTATCCTGGGTTTGATGATGGTCAATGCGCTGTTTGCCTTCATGCTTTTTATTTATGGGCTGGCTTCCAAAGCCTACAGTCATCCCCGCGTCAGATTAAAGAGATATCCCATTGGTGGATGGCTGGTGGCAGGGTTCTTTCAAGGTTTTTTTACCTTCCTCATGTCCTATGTCGGAATCAACAATTTTGGAATTGAAGTCACCTTACATGGCAGAGTCCTCATCCCTGCCTTACTAACCAGTATCATGCTGTGGGGCAATTACCCGATGACCCAGGTATACCAGCATGAAGAGGATGGGCGACATGGAGACCAAACCATGAGCATCCTGCTTGGTATACGCGGAACATTTCTGTTTGTACAGGCCGTATTTGCCTTGGCTGCAGTCGGATTTGTTCTCTACTTCCGCTCCTATTATTCAATTGACTATGGCTATGGATTTCTGCTGGCGCTTACGCCCGTCGTACTCTTTTTCCTTTACTGGTTCTATCAGGTGTGGAAGGATGAATCGAAGGCAAATTTTGCAAATACAATGACCCTTAATTTTATATCTGCCACATTTCTTAACGCATTCTTTATTTACTTTTTCATAAATGTGAGTCACGCGATTTAGTATTCTCAAAATGGATCCCCATGGGTTCTTTTCATCAGGAAATCGGCGACCGGCTTTGAATAGCGCGTGAGGTTAACGGCCCCATTCGAAGCCCACTCACTTCCAAAGAGTCGCTGAATTTGACGACCTGTCCACAAGCGGTTTTCAAAAAATCTCTTCCAGCACATGGAGTAATCTTGCTCCAATTGTTCACGCCTGTAATCAGGTTCTTTACAAAAACGAATCACCCTTTCACTCAGTAGTTTTGCCGAATGAATTGCCATGGCCATGCCATTACCACACAGCGGCGTGATCATGCCTGCTGCATCACCGGTCATCAGTATATGATTATCAAGGGGCCCTTTTGTCTCAAATGATATCTCGTTAATGGTCTCCGGCTTATCGAACAGGAATTGTGAATTATTGAAGATTTCTTTGAGAAAGGGATTCTTGAAAAGTACATCTTCCTCCATGGCGCGAATGTTGCCATGCTCTTTCAAGTTATTGCGGTGGCTGAGATAACAGAGATTGGTTTTGCCGTCTTCAATGTTGCTGATGCCACAATAGCCATTTTTGAAATTGTGGAGCGCGATAAGGTCGCCAGCATGATCAGTGCGGATGTGGTACTTCACGCCGACGTAGGGAGATTTTTTTTTGATGAAACTGCGTCCGAGGCTAATGTCGATCTTTGAACGCTTCCCAAAACAACCAATGACCACATCCGCTTCTAATGTTGTTGCCGGTATCTGAACCAGAAACTTTCCGTCGGTGTACTGCACCTTTTCAGCCTCAGTGCAGAGTAAAAAATCAACACCGAAACCCTTTGCCTTGGTATACAGGAAGTGATCAAAACTATACCTGCTGATTCCAAACCCCCCTAAATCGAGTTGAAGACTGGCTGATTTTCCATTGACGGACGTGAGTAAGAACCGTTTTATACGAGGTGGAGAGAATTCTTCCGGGTATAACCCCAATGACGTGAGAAACGGTACGGTCTCGTTGGAAACATATTCTCCGCAAACCCGGTGCAACGGGTACGTTTTTCTTTCAATCAGAATGGAAGGAATACCCGCCTGCGCCAATTGAATGGCCGTAATTAATCCCGAAATGCCGCCTCCTACAATGATTACCCTCTTCAATTGTTAACAAAATGTTGAAATCTTTATCACGGCCAATATCGGAATTAAAAACAAAATGCCGGAAAAGGTTACAATGGCACAACTTTTTTAATGAATTAGCAGTTACTAGATGAGTTGGCATGAAAACAAAGAAATACACTTCTCTTTTGGAGGAGTTGAATGTACTGGTGGTGGGGAACAATCCGATCGAGTTGGGAAGGGTGTTTGATAGTCTCAATAGGGTTCCTGGGAAGCGCATCATTACTGAAATCGCTTTTGATCTTAAAACGGTCATCGAGCGGTTGGCAAAATTTACTCCTCATTTTATTCTAATTGATGACAACATCGGTCAGTTGGAATTAAGAAACTCTGTCCAGGCTTTATTGCGGTACCGCAAAACCAAAAGCATACCCATCACGGTACTTAAGAATTCAAACTACCATGAAGCTATCAATTCGGGCGTATTGAACTACATCCTTAAAGAAAATCTAACCGGAGAGTCTCTTTATGTGGCCTTCAAGAATTCAATAAAATTTCGACAAACCCAGCTGTATCTTTATAAAGCTTATCGCAAGCGCAAGGGTCAATTACTCCGGTTGATCAGCGGCTAGATCTGATTTTCGAGCCGGAATTCGCGTTTTAATCTTTTCCCACCGCGCTCGATCTCGAGCATGATCTTCTTACCGGGTTGCGAATTCAAGATGTCGTTTAGCCTGTTCAAATCAATTTCCTTAGCGAATTCATCGTTGATGTGGACAATCCAGTCACCCGCCTTTATATCCGCTTTTTGGGCAGCGGAGTTTTGGCGTACATCAGTAATTTCATAGTTGCGAAGTGCTTCACCCTGGGCTTTGATGGTAAGGCCGCTGAGGTTGTAGTGGAATTCCTTTCTAAAAGTAATGTTCTTTTTGAGATAGACTTTCTCGTCAGGAAAATCAAAAATGACATTGAATCGGCTCAATATTTCTCCTCCGATGGCGCCATTGCGAAAGACGCTTTTGGTGTTTCTCAGGGTATCGGAATAACTGTTTGGGTCCGGGAAGTTGGCGATTACGTGGTCGATTTTATACTTCCCCAGGTGAACTCTTTTGATCCTTCCGATTTTGCCGGTAATCACGCCGCCTAATCCACGGCCAATAATGCTGTTGATGTGCTTCTGAGGCACTATCAGCTTGTCATCCGATTCAGGGTCAAGAAGAAGGCCATGGCTGGCCCCGGTGTCTATCAATAACTTGGTCAACATACGGGTGCTGTCGTTTAACTCCACATCAGCCAGCACATAAGGTTTTGTGTCCTGGATTGTAATGGGCAGCTCCTGGAACGACATCTTGCGTTTAAACCGCCCGGGTAGCATGAGGGTCAATACCTTATTCTCGTAATCAATGCCAACAATAAAACGGCTAAACAGTTCATAGCCCAGGATGCCATGAACATCCGTTCCGAGGTAATTGCGTAGCTCCAAATAGTCTTTGTCTAGCACCAGCATTGCGTGGCCTTCGCCATGTACGCCTGGCATATCAATCGAGACGTTGTTGGTAATATAGGCATCAATTAATTTTTCCCCTCCGGGTCCTGAGATGGTGTATTTTCTGGTATAGGTTAAATGGAGAAAGTCGCTGAAGGCTTTTTCTGTTAGAATGGTCGTACGGACACCCGTGTCCAGGATGAATTTTAGTGGAAGTTTGCCGTTAAGGACGACCGGCACAACCACCAGGTTGTTAAAAATCTCGATGGGTATCTGAACCTTCGATTGACCTTCAGCAAGGGAAAACCCAAGGGTTTGCGCTTTGACCGTCGTCGAAAGCAAACCAATGGCAACAGCAAAAATGAATTTTTGAATCATCACAGTTAGCCTCACTTAAAACTAAATAAATTTTTTAAAAGACTAACTCTTTAAACGGCAACTACCCCCAATAAGGTGAGCAATTCCTGAGGACTACCGGCAATCTTTATTGCCAGGAGGTTCTCTTTTTTGAGAAAGCCCTCGCCGACCATTTTTTCCAGTTGTGAAATCAATGAACTGAAATATCCGTTGGTATTCAGCAGGCCAACCGGATTTTGTATCAAGCCAAGTTGCTTCCAGGTCAGTATTTCCGCCAGTTCATCCAGTGTTCCAAGTCCACCGGGCATTGCGATAAAAAAGTCTGCCAAATCGGCCAGGCACTTTTTTCGCTCATGCATGCTGTTTACGACGATAAGCTCTGAAAGGCCGCGATGGGCAACCTCGCGTTGAACCAGAAAATCAGGGATGACACCAATGACGCGTGCTGAATTTTTTAGCATTTCATCGGCCAGAATGCCCATGAGGCCTATGTTCCCTCCGCCATAAACAAGGCTGCAATTATATTTACTGAAGAGCTCCGCAAGTTCTTTTGCGGCTTCTTTGTAAACTGGATTGGCACCTATGCTGGACCCGCAGAAGACGCAGATATTCATCAGCGAAGCAAAGCATTAATGCTTTACATCATGCTCATTTTTACTCACCATTTTATTAGGAAAAATCCAAGGAGAGATAATGGCCAATACAAAGAGTCCTATTACTACTGAAATGGCAATCATAAAAGATTTAGAATTTGGAAATCAAAGGTAAACCATCTGGACTGTCTTTTTCAATTTCTTTCTGAAAAAGTTGGAAACCTTTTGATCTTGTAAAAAAGAGGTAACTTCAGTGCGGCAATGAAAAGATTACTCATTATTACCGGTGCCGTGCTGCTCATTTTTATCGGTGGGTGGGCGTATTGGGCTAATATTTATACCAAGTCATTTAGCCCGGATTCCGATGTCAACTTTGAAGCGCAAGATCTTAGAATTCACATCAATTATGACCGGCCTTATAAAAAGGGACGACTCATATTTGGTGAGCAAAAACAAAACGCCCTTGTACCCTATGGAAAAGTTTGGAGAACGGGGGCCAATGAAGCTACCGTTTTTGAAACTAACCGGGACCTGACCATCAAAGGCAAGGTCCTCAAGGCTGGCACGTATTCATTTTGGACCATACCGGGAGAACAAAATTGGAGTATCATATTTAATTCTGAGTACGGTCAGTGGGGTGTTGATTTTAACGGAAAGGCCAACCGCGACCCAAAAAATGATGTGTTGACGCTGGAGGTGCCGGTCAGGACAACCAATGACAAGGAATTTGAACAGTTTACCATCTCGGTCGATAAGATGGGGGAGGAAATGGAAATCGTACTGTTGTGGGACAAGACACTCGTCGCTCTGCCCTTTAGCAGGTGAATCCTTTTTTGAAATTCAGTCTCCCGTTTTAATAAATCCCAGCTTTTCGGTTGCTACCTTAGCTTGCTAATTTTTCAAAATGATTCAGGTAATTCCATCCATCGCGATACGGCAGGGGAAAGTGGTTAAAATGCGCAAAGGTGATCCTTCCAGCGAAAAAGCCTATGACGAAAATCCCCTTGACCTTGCCAAGCGATTTGAGGATCATGGTATTGAAGTGGTGCATCTTGTTGATCTGGATGGTGCTGAAATAGGCAGCCCCCAGAATTATCATGTGCTGGAAACCATTGCCGGATACACCGACCTAAAGATAGATTTCACCGGGGGCATTTGCACGGATGGCGACATTGGCAAAGCCTATGAATACGGCGCAGATTATATTACGGCATCGAGCATCGCGATCACAAACCCCGAATTATTTGCCTCGTGGATTATTTCTTATGGGCGGGAGAAGATGACGCTCGGGGCTGATGTGACCGATATCAAAACCAAAACAATTGCTTTTCGCGGATGGCAACAAAAATCAGAGCTTACATTGTTCGAGCATGTTCAATTCTTCTATCAGCGCGGCTTGAAGTACGTTAAGTCTACAGACATCTCGCGCGACGGTGTGCTGGAGGGCCCAGCCTTTGATTTTTATCAGGAGATACTCGACCACTTTCCCGATTTAAAAGTGCTGGCAAGCGGAGGCGTCCGGGGAGTGGATGACATAAAGCGCCTCCATGAGATGGGTATCTTCGCTGTCATTTTTGGCAAAGCTTATTACGAAGGGATTTTGAAATTGAAAGACCTGGAGCAGTTTCTTGAAAAGAAAGAAGCTTAGCCGCCATGACTACGCTTAAGGTCAAAAGGAACTACGACTTTTACACTGAAATTTCGCCCCATATTAAAAACACCCATTCTTCCTGTCACCAGGTTTTCGGCTGCATATTTCAAACGGCTTAAATGATTTTGGTATGCAACGTCAAAAATGTTATTGACGGTAAGATAAAACGACAGCAAAGTCTTCCCCTTGGCTGTAACGAGATCGGTGCCAAGGCCGGCATTCCACAGAGAATAAGCGGGCGTCCGTGTCTCGGTGCGGTTTTCAAGCAATATCCGGTTCATAGACCAGAAATAGTTGCATTCAACCTTTACAAAAGGGTTGGAAATTCGATTTCCAAGGCCTTTGAAATTGGCACGAAGTTCACTTTGATAACGCGGGGCTGGAATAAAAGGCAGGTATTTCGCGCTGTCATTTTGTAATTGGGATTTGTTCAATGCATTGACAAAGGAAAAACCATTCTCAAAATGGAGCCAATCCAGCGGGTGGGGATGCAGGTCGATGGAAAACTCTCCACCCCTGAGTTGTGCTTTGCCGTGCACATACTGATAGGCAGGTACAGGCTCCTGTGGGTCGGGGATGCTATCCATTCCGCTTTTTGCTGACAGTTTTTTGGTGTAGATGTAGTTATTGATATCATTTTGAAACAGGGAAAACTCGGCACTTATATGTTTTGAATTGAACACCAGACTCACGTCGATCTGCAGCGATGTCTCCGGCTTCAGATTGTAATTGCCATATTCATACCGAAGTGAGCCCTCATGACGACCGTTGGAAGCGAGTTCGGAAATGGTAGGAGCCCTGAAGCCGCGCGAAGCATTGAATTTGGTGCTAAGCTGATTTGATATCGCGTAGGTAAGGCCTGCACTCGCAGAATAATTTGAAAAGGTCATGTTTCCAGCCTTGAATTTCTGAACCATGTTGGGATCAGACGTCGGCGAGCCCTGACCATCCAGGTACAATGCGTCAATGGAAATCCTTCGCTGGTCAATACGGATTCCGCCGGCGATGTCAAGTCTTTTCAAATGTTGTTTCACAAATGAGAAAGCACCCCAATCAAATGACCGATACTCCGGAATCAGAAATTCAGCACCCTTGTTTTGATTTCCCTGCGACATCCCACTCGTGCCGATTGAAACTTGCCACCCGTTTCTTTCGGGCAGAAAGTAGCTGAGGTTGTAATTGAAAGTGCCAAGATCGAAATAGAGATTATTGAAATTTTCATCCAAAACGTTGCCAAATTCCTTCCGTTGGTTTCGTTGATAGCCGATATTGAGTTGAATTCGTGAAGGCCCGAAATAGATATTGGAGGTATTGGAAATCCGAAAATGATGGATCTCCTGGCGTGGAACGAACAATTTATAGGATTTTAATTCATCCCTCCCGACGGTCACCACTTCTTCGTTTCCATTGACATTCTTTAGCCGTGTAAAATTTCCGGTGCTATCCCGTTCCCCCTCGACCAATCCAAGCCATTGATGAAAGGAGCTCACGCTGAGTTGCGAATAACCCCATGACTTGCTTAACCCGATCTGCCCGTTGAAATCATTTTCACGGAAGCCTGAATTAAAGACACTCCCATCATTGATGTTTCTGAAGGGCCTGGCGTCCTTCTTGCTTACACGCGCCAGCCAATAGAGCCCTTTGATATTGCCTGCATTCATCACGGAGTTGCCGATCAGACCATTATTCGTTTGATAATTGCTAAGCCATTTTCCCATGATCGTCCCTTCTGCTACCGGATTCGGATTCAAAAAATTCAACACCCCGCCCAAACCGTCACTTCCGTACATAAGACTCCCCGCGCCTTTGACGATTTCCACGCGATCGACCGAGAATTCATCAATTTCAATCCCATGTTCATCACCCCACTGCTGCCCTTCCTGACGGATGCCGTCGTATAAGGAAATGATCCGGTTGTACCCCAGGCCCCGGATAACAGGCTTGGAAATGGCAGGTCCAGTGGTAATCTGGTTGACGCCAACCTTTTTGGAAATATTGTCAATCAAATTGGTCGATGTATTCTCCGTCAGATTCCTGCTATTGAGCGTAGCGATGGGAAGAGGATTGTTTTTCAGTTCCGAGGAATGACTCATGCCGGTAACGACGACCTCATTAAGCTCAGTAACCGAGCTGTTCAACGCAACATTAAGTTCAGTGGCACCGCCAATTTCAACCCCCCTGACAATGGTGGAGTAGCCGACGAATTTGATCTCTACCAAAAACCGCCCCCTGGCGAGTTGATTGATGGTATAAAGCCCATCAGGCCCGGTAGACGCGCCTTTTTTCAGATCGGGGATATAGACGGTGGCACCGGCAATCGGACTCTGATCGGACTGATCGGTTACTTTTCCGGACAATGAATTCTGAGCAAGAACAGAGCCCAGGAAAAGGCAAAAAGCGCCCGTTACAATTATCTTCATAGTCCGACTAAATGAAACAACGTTGCAAATATAGTACCGCCCGATTTGTTTGCAACATTGTTGCAGTATAAATTTTTATGTAATTTTGAGTCCATGACGACAGCCATTCAAACAGATATGCTTAAAGGGCATAAAATGAGATTCACTTCGAGCCGGTCGGCCATTCTTGCGTTATTTGTCAAACGGCCTCATGCGCTTTCTTATTCGGACATTGAAAAGGAAGTTTCGACTGCGTTCGACCGTGTTACTGTTTATCGAACGCTGAAAACATTTCTCGACAAAGGGGTTATCCACAAAGTTCTGGACGATGGAGGAACGCTTAAGTATGCCCTTTGCAACGAACACTGCCATGATCAAGATCATCATCATGATCATGTTCATTTCAAGTGTACAAAGTGCGGTCAGACCAGCTGTCTGGAAGATGTTGTGATTCCAACCATCAAACTCCCGAAAGGATATAAAGCCACGGAAGTAAACCTGCTTATCCAGGGCACCTGTCAAAAGTGCCGATGATGCGGGTACTGCAGGAATCAATTAATTGTCAATGAGATCAGAGATCTTGAACTTCTGGATGATGTAGTACAAGAAGTTGAAGGAAAGCGCATCGTCTTCTTCCTTGCCATTGGAAGGTCTGGTGTGATCGGATGGTTTGGACTTAGCCGGCGCGACGGTAGCCGAAACGGGCTTCGCGTGTAACTGCACCGAATCTCGCGGACCATTTTTTACTTTTGATTCGTGATCGAACACAATCGTACGATCTTCATTCGGATTCAGTTCCGCGTGGTTGGCCTCCTGCGATTCATTGGAAGAAGAAGCTTCATCCTGGGCCCTGGAAGTAGTGCACACCATCGTCCCACAAACGATCGACAGCAAGAAGATGAGCGGTGAAATTTTTGCTTTCATGGCAACAGCGACTATGACAAAACGGCCTACCTTGCCATTTGGTTTGGCAATTTATAAAATTTCAAATGATTACATGGGAAGAATTCAATAAAATCGACATGCGGGCGGGAACAGTCGTCAAAGCGGAGCTTTTTCCCGAAGCAAGAAAGCCTTCAATTAAGCTCTGGATCGATCTTGGACCGGATTTGGGAATCAAAAAATCGAGCGCACAGATCCTCCGTCGTTATCTACCGGAAGATCTGGTGGGGCGTCAAGTTATTTGTGTCGTCAACTTTCCCCCCAAGCAAATCGCCAATTTTGCGTCCGAAGTTTTAGTTACTGGATTTCCGGATGAGGAACATCAGGTAGTTTTATGTGTCATCGATAAAAAAGTGCCGAACGGGGCACGGCTATTTTAACCTATGACCAGATTCTCAGAACTGGAATCCATTGCCGGAGGGAAGTTGCTAAAGCTTTATAAAGACCGGCCGATCGCCGTCGTCTCGGTCGATAGTCGCAAAGTTCTGTTTGCGGATGACAACTTATTTTTTGCAATAGCCGGTGAGCGTCATGATGGTCATCAATTCATCCCTGATTTATATCGCTCGGGCATCCGCCAATTCGTGATAGAAAAACAAATTGATCTTGGGTCCTATCCGGAAGGTAATTTTCTGCTGGTCCATTCTTCCCTATCCTGTCTCCAGTCGATTGCTGTTCATCACCGAAGGCAATTCTCTATGCCGGTCATTGGGATCATTGGCAGCAACGCAAAGACGATTATCAAAGAGTGGCTGTATCAACTGCTTTCATTGGAATACCATATTGTAAAGAACCCCGGGAGCTACAACTCCCAGCTGGGGGTTCCCTTGTCGGTCTTGCAAATGCGGGACCATCACAACATGGGAATTTTCGAAGCCGGGATTTCCAAACCCGGTGAGATGCTGAATCTTCAGCGGATCATACGGCCGACACTGGGTCTGGTAACCAACCTGGGCACGGCCCATGATGAAGGATTTCAAAGCCGGGAGCAAAAAGCAAGGGAGAAGCTAAAACTCTTTACCGAAGCAGAAAGAATTATCTATTGTAAAGATCATCGCGATGTTGCGTTGGCTATAGAAAAGCAATTTCCCCATTCGTCACTGAGCTGGGGGCATAGTCCAGCTGCAGCTATACAGATTACACTAAGCGCCCCTTATCAGCTTGATATCAAAACGCAAGAAAGTAATTTTTCCATCCGGGTTCCCTTTTCAGATACTGCTTCCGTGGAAAATGCAAGTCATTGCATAGCCGTGATGTTGCACCTGGGCTACAAACCGGAGGCGATACAGGAGCGAATAGTCCAGCTAAAAACAGTGCCCATGCGGCTCGCGCTGAAAGAGGGAATCAATCATTGTCAAATCATTGATGATACCTACAACAATGATTTGGCCGGACTTCAGATTAGTCTGAATTTTTTGGCCGGACTAAAGAAAAATAAAAACACACTTATACTGTCAGATATCCTTCAGACGGGGTTGACGGAAGAGGCCTGGGTGAGGAGTATTGCAGAGACTTTGAGTAAAGCAGGCGTCGATCGTTTTATCGGAATAGGCCCCGGTCTGACTGCCCATCAACAACTCTTTGAAAATATAGTTCCGTCGCGATTCTTTAGCAAGACGGACCTATTTTTGAAGGAAATCGATTGGCAGGATTTTCAAAATGAAGTTGTCCTGGTGAAGGGGGCCAGGCTGTTTCAGTTTGAAAAGATTGTGCAGCATCTTCAAAAGAAAATTCACGGAACGGTGATGGAAATTGATCTCGGGGCAATTGTCCACAACCTGAACTTCTTTAAATCGCGGTTGAACCCCGGCGTAAAACTGATGGTGATGGTGAAAGCCTTCGCCTATGGCAGCGGAAGCGAAGAGGTTGCCAGTTTGCTGCAGTATCACGGTGTGGATTATTTAGGCGTTGCATACACGGATGAAGGTGTAGAACTGAGGAAAAATCACGTACGCTTGCCAATCCTGGTAATGAATCCTTCGGAAGAAAGCTTTGCGACACTTCTGAAAAACGATCTTGAACCGGAGATTTACAGTATCTCCATGCTGCGGTCGCTGGCGACATTCTTACATGGCGACGCCTGTAAGATTCATCTCAAGCTGGAGACGGGCATGCACCGACTGGGTCTTGCCAAGGAAGATATAAACGCTTGCGTTGCTATCATGAAGGCAAACCCGAATCTCAAAATAACATCTGTCTTTTCTCACCTCGCAGGTGCAGATGAGGGGATGCATGATGAATTTACACACACACAGGTTAAGCGGTTTTTGACAATGGCAGACTTTATTGAGGAGGAACTGAAGATCAATCCGATTCGCCATATCTTGAATTCTGCCGGCATCCTCCGATTCCCGGATCTGCAATTGGATATGGTGCGATTGGGCATTGGTCTTTATGGGATCAATCCCACCGATGAAAAAGTGATCCAACTAAGGCCAGCGGCGACCCTCAAAACGATTATTTCGCAGATCAAAAAGGTAAAACCAGGTGAATCCATTGGGTATGGCCGAAGGGGTAAGGCAATTCAGGAAATGACCATTGCCACTATTGCCATAGGTTATGCCGACGGATTCAACCGTAGCTTTAGCAATGGTAAAGGCTCGGTTTGGATTCGCGGTATGCTGGCCCCGGTCGTCGGCAATGTTTGCATGGATATGACGATGGTTGACATTTCCGGTGTCGAGGCCAGGGAGGGAGACGAAGTAATCCTGTTTGGAAAAGAACTGCCGATCCAGGAAGTTGCCGCCAGAATTCAAACGATTCCCTACGAGATCCTGACGAGTACCAGTGATCGGGTAAAGCGCTTATTTTATGCGGAATCGATTTAAGAATTGACCAATGGATTTAAGGACAGGATGGATGAACTCAAATCCATCCGCATCGCTCATAATCCGATATGCCCTTAACGCGAAAGGGTTTCAACTATCCGCACCCCAGATATTTTTTCAAATCTCTTTTTGGGAGGCCTCCGAAGTCAGCCTGATCCGCGCGTTGGTCTGGCGCATTGGCCACCGGTTGTTTTGGTTCCCCGGCCTTCTTCTTTTTTTTCCTTTTTTGCTGCTTCATTCGCCAAAGATAACAACGGATCAAATCGTTGCTTGAGAAGACTTTGCCTTATATCTTCGCGTTGTTTAAATTTAATCTAATTAAACGGTGCTAGGGAACGGCAAAAGTGTGGCGGACATGATTCCTGGTGAAACAGCCATAATTGCGGGTTTTTCAGATCCGGAATTGTCTGTAAAACTGCTGGAAATGGGCTTTTTGCCTGGCACCGCGATTCGGTTCAATTTCACCGCCCCATTGGGTGATCCTGTTTGCGTCAGTGTTTCAGGGTATGATTTATCCCTGCGGATAGCCGAAGCGGCCGTCATCTCAATTTTGAATTAATGAGCAGTGTCAGACGGATGAAGATTGCGTTGGCTGGAAAACCCAATTCCGGCAAATCCTCCCTTTTTAATCGGCTTACCGGCTTAAAGCAAAAAGTCGGCAATTTTCCGGGCGTGACGGTAGACAAGCGAACCGGCCTTTGTCAGCTTAATGGTCATCCGGAATCTGAGATCATTGACCTTCCCGGAACATACAGTCTTTATCCGCGGTCGCTGGATGAAAGAATTGTAGCGGAGATTTTTGCCAATCCTCACCACCGTGAATATCCGGATAAGGTAGTTCTGATTGCCGATGCCACCAACCTGAAAAGCTGCCTGCTGCTGCTTACCCAGTTAATTGACATTCATATACCAACGGTCCTGGCATTGAATATGGTTGACCTGGCAGCTAAATCTGGGTTAAGCATCGATGTAAAGAAACTGTCGGCTGCTTTAGAAGTACCTGTCGTGCTGATCAATGCAAGGCAAGGCTATGGTCTTGATGTCTTAAAAAAATTGCTGGCCGAGCCGCTTCAGCCTTCCTCAAAGAAAATATTTTCCATCGCTCCTGAAATTCAACCGGCAGTGAGTTTTATCCGCAAGGAATTCCTCCTGACTTCGGACTATGCAGCCTATCAATATCTTCAGCAAACCAACTACTTGAATTTTCTGACGCGCCAGCAAAAAGAATCCATTCAGGAAGTCGCCCGGCAGTATGGAATTTTTCCGGGAAAATACCAGGGGGCAGAGACAATAAACCGGTACGGATTTATTCAGGATATCCTCAACAAGGTAATTCTCCGGCTGCCTGATCCGGAGTGGAAAAAGTTTTCCTACCGGCTGGATAGCATCTTTACCCATAAGATAGGAGGGTATCTTATTTTCTTTGGAGTGCTGTTTCTCATCTTCCAATCCATTTTTGCCTGGGCGCTGATCCCGATGGATTTCATCGATCGCTCATTCGCTTACTTGAGTACATATTTAACCAACACGCTCCCGGAAGGGCCACTCTTTGAGTTAATTGCAAAGGGAATTGTTCCCGGAATTGGCGGCATTGCCATCTTTGTTCCGCAAATCGCAATGCTGTTTGCTTTTATTTCTATTCTGGAAGAAACGGGCTACATGGCCCGGGTGGTCTTTCTGATGGATAAGATCATGAGCAAGGTGGGGCTTAATGGGAAAAGTGTTGTCCCCCTGATGTCTGGCTGGGCGTGTGCAATTCCCGCCATCATGGCCACCCGTACGATTGACAATTGGAAAGACCGACTCATTACAATTTTTGTGACCCCGTTTATGAGTTGCTCTGCCCGCTTACCGGTTTTTACCATTTTAGTGGCGCTGATTGTACCGGACAACAAACTGTTTGGCTTTTTTAATTTGCAAGGCCTTGCCTTGATGGGTTTGTATTTATTGGGATTCCTGGCCGCGATTCTGTCTGCCTTGGTTATGAAGTTTCTCATTCATACCAAGGAACGCAGCTATTTAATAATGGAGATGCCGACCTACCGGATGCCAAAATGGTCCAATGTTGGCTATACGATTGTAGAAAAAACAAAAACCTTTGTTTTCGAAGCCGGCAAAGTTATTCTGGCTATTTCCATTATACTATGGGTACTGGCGAGCTACGGTCCGGTGCAGGATATGAACGGCGCCAAAGAGACTGTACAAAACGATACGCGCAATTTGGGGCTTACAAAACAAGCCTTTGAAGACAAGGTAGCTGCCTATAAGCTTGAACACTCTTACGCGGGCATCATTGGTAAAACCATGGAACCGGCCATTCGCCCTTTGGGTTACGATTGGAAAATTGGCATCGCCCTGATCACCTCGTTTGCTGCGCGGGAGGTATTTGTAGGCACCATTGCAACCATTTATAGCCTGGGTAGCACCGAGGACCAGCCAACGATTAAAAACCGGCTTAAATCCGAGATAAACCCAGAAACCGGTGGTCCCCGATTTACGCCCGCCGTCGGATTTTCGCTGCTGGTATTTTATACCCTTGCCATGCAATGCGCCAGCACTTTGGCGATCGTGAAGCGGGAAACCAAAGGATGGAAATGGCCGCTGCTCCAGCTGGGGTACATGACCGGGCTAGCCTATTTGTCTGCCTTTATTGTCTATCAGGTCTTCTCTTGACATGCCCGTCCTTGCAGTTTTCGAATTCTGTCTATATTTAAGGAATTGAGTTTTGAATGAGCGCAAATAAAAACTATCAACTCGGGCTACTGTACCTCACCCATCTATTAATCAATGCCGATGGCACCATCGATGAAAAGGAACGCAACGCATTGGCAAAAGTGAAAAATGACGAGCAAATCGCGGACTCGTTGTTCCTCCAATTTCAAAACGATATTGGCCGGCGAACTGAACGAGAAATTTATCAGCAGGGAATCGAACTGATCAACGAGTGCAACGACGAAGAAAAACTCACGGCCTTCGCGCATCTCTATAAGATTTCAGAATCAGATGGTCATATGCACATAAAGGAGGTAAGACTCATGTTGTATTCAATCAGGCAAGCCAAGATCGAATTTGACGACGTCATAAAACGGGCGAAACAATTGAAGTCTAGCTAATCTTCCGTGAGGGCACTTGCCATCATAACTTTAGCCCTTCTTCTGCCGGGGGGCTGTTTGGAGAGGAAACGCGTCAATCAATTCAACCATCCGGTCTTTTTGAAAATAGCAGACTATCAAGACAGGCGACTATCTGAAAATCTGGAACGCAGTGGTTTGTCACCCATTCACCAACTCCGCATTTGGACGGACATTACACTATTTTAGCGGAGGTGGAAAAAGGGATGGACGTGATTCAACGACTGGAGGTCGGTGACCGCATCATCGCGATGAACCGTATGAAGAATTGATTCGAATAACGACTTTGCAGGAACCATTGTTCGTGGATTTACGATGACAGATTCATTTTATCAGAATTTGAAAGTTGGGATTTTGGGTGGAGGACAACTCGGCCGCATGCTTATTCAATCGGGCATTGATTTGAATATCGATTTTTCGGTGTTGGATCCGGACGACTTTGCGCCTTGTCGCTCGCTGGCGGCGTTTACTGTAGGAAGCCTCACCGACCACAACACCGTACTTCAATTTGGACAGGATTGTGATCTGGTCACCATTGAAATAGAGAATGTGAATATAAGTGCGCTGAAGGAACTCGCTGCCGGAGGCAAGAGGGTATTCCCGCAACCTGAAATTATAGAACTTATCCAGGACAAACGAACGCAAAAACAGTTTTATAAAAGCCACGGCATACCTACGGCGCCGTTCATCGTAACCGAAAACAGATCAGACGTTATCGCCAATAAGACCTTTTTACCGGCTGTTCATAAACTTGGCCGCGAGGGGTATGATGGAAGAGGGGTACAAATACTGGAAACTGAAAATGACCTGCCAAAGGCATTTGACGCCCCGGGTTTTCTCGAGGCGCTGATCGAATTCGACAAGGAAATCTCCGTCATCGTGGCGCGCAATGAACGGGGAGAAATAGAGTCTTATCCGGCCGTGGAAATGGTATTTCACCGGCAGGCCAACCTGGTTGAGTATTTGTTTTCTCCGGCCCAGATCAGCGAAGAGCTTGCAAAAAAGGCGGATGGCATCGCCCGGTCGGTGATTGGCAACCTGAAAATGGTCGGGTTACTTGCCGTGGAGATGTTTGTGACCAAGCGCGGGGAATTGCTGGTCAACGAGATTGCCCCCCGGCCCCACAACAGTGGCCATCAGACGATTGAAGCAAATGTGACTTCCCAGTATGAGCAACATCTTCGCGCTATTTTAAATCTGCCCTTGGGTGATACGTCGATTATCCAACCCAGCGCGATGATCAATTTGTTGGGTGCCGAAGGATACAGCGGGTTGGCACGTTATCATGGATTGGACAGAATCCTTCAGGTTCCTGGCGTGCACGTTCATTTATATGGAAAAAAGCTCACCAAGCCATTCCGCAAGATGGGCCATGTAACTATTGTCGATGCCGATGTGGATAGTTTAAAGAAGAAAGCCAAATTTGTAAAGGATAACATTAGTATAATAGCATGAGCAAACCGGTAGTAGGCATTATTATGGGCAGCCAGTCGGATCTAAAAGTGATGAAAGAAGCAGCGGCGTTCCTTGATGAATTGAAAATACCCTTTGAACTTACCATTGTGTCGGCACATCGAACACCAAAGCGAATGGTTGAATATGCCTCTTCGGCCCGGAATCGCGGATTGAAGGTAATCGTTGCGGGTGCGGGGGGGGCCGCCCATTTACCGGGGATGGTGGCATCACTTACTTCCTTACCGGTGATTGGGGTGCCCATCAAATCCTCCAACTCGATGGATGGATGGGATTCGGTCTTGTCAATTTTGCAAATGCCCAACGGCGTTCCCGTGGCAACAGTCGCCCTGGATGCGGCTCAAAACGCGGGTATATTGGCGGCCCAAATCATTGGCGTAGACAATGCCGCTATTGCCAAAAGACTGGACGTCTTCAAAAACGGGTTAAGGGAGAAAGTTGAGGAAGGCGCTAAAACTGTCGAAAAAAAAGGCTGGCGGTCAGGGAACTGATTTTTGTCATCGTGTGCATTGAATCAACCGTCAAAAAATGTAACTTCTGCGCCAAAATCAAAACCCAGGTAAAGCCTTGAAAAAGTCTGCGGACAGGCTATTTTAATTTATGGTATCATTGGAACCATCTTCAAAAAATGTGTCTTCCGGGGAGATTCATCCGCACATGAAGCCGGGGGAGAAAGGCTGGCTAAAAGAATACCTCGAATTTCGCAGGGAAATGCTCAAAGGCCTTACCACCGAAGATCACAAAGCCGCTCATCCGGAACATTCCTTGTATCGGGTAATTCAACCGACCGGTCTGATGTATGGACAATCGGTGGAGGCCATTCCACATCCGGATTCAAAGCTATGGAATGAAAAAGAACGGATGAAAATCCTGCTGGCAGAGAGTTTGATCAGCAGTTCCCTTCTGTTTCATGATAAGCCCATCAAGAACGCCGAAGAGTTCTCGGCGATTATCCTCAAGACGTTAGAGAATATTGGCAACTTCTACAACAGTATCTTTCCGGAACTTGCCACTTCCACGAAGACCTTGTTTGGACGGAAGAAATCCCCGCTCGAACTGGCCGAGAGAATTCTCGACAAGCGAATTGAGCACGCCGCTGAATACAGTACGAATTTCTGGACCCAATTTTTTCATAACAGCCTTCTTTTCCTGGATATTTTCATTTTTGGTCAATGGATCCATACCAACGCCGACCGGATCGTATCCGATTTTTTTAAGTATGAAAGAGACGAACTTCGTTTTTCAGTCGTCAAGATCATTGCGGCAGCGGCCCACGCCAACACCATGATTGAATTTGAAGAGCGCAAGCTCCTGGAATATTTTCTAAACAGCTCCGGATTATCGACCGAAAACAAAAAGGAGGCATTTGCCATTTTTGAAAGAGGAATTGAAATTGAAGCGATCAATCTTCCTACCAACAATTCCTGGATACTGAAGAAATATTTTCTGGAAATGGCCATCCTCACGATCTGGGCGGACAAAAGAGTGGAGGAAGCGGAGACGACATTTCTAAAGCGACTCTGTGAGTACATGGGCTTTACCGAGGAGGATTTGGAAAACAGCATCATGGCCATTGAAGGATTTGTCCTGGAGCATTGGGAGCAACTCGACACCCTTCAGAACAAAAAAGACTACAAGCAAGTATGCGAGCAATTTATTGGAAGGATGTCCAGGATTATTGAACGAAACAAGAACCAGTTGATCCGCAGGGTGAAGGAGGGTGAGGACTTGATGGAGTTGTTAAACAAGGCCAGGTCTAATGAACTTTCAGAGTTAGAGAAAGATCACCTGCAGGAAATGCTGATTTTTGTGCTGAAGACCATCCCGACACTGGTGATCATCTCATTGCCGCAGCATTTTCTTACGTTGCCCATCTTAATGAAAATCCTGCCTGAAAATTTCTTTGCCGAATGTCTTAGCAATTAGAAAGTCAAAGTTCTTTGGGCTCTTCTTTTCGTGGGATCACCACCGAGAAAATAATAGACAGGGTCAAGGTGGCAATGATCACGGTGAAAGAGAGGACTGGATCCAATCTGATCTCAAAAATCTCGAGCAGCATTTTGGCACCAATAAAAAAGAGGATAATGGATAATCCTTTCTGGAGCAGGTAAAACTTATCAATGATTCCGGCTAAAAGAAAAAACATCGCCCGGAGTCCCATCACGGCAAAAATATTGGAAGTGTAAACCAGAAACTCGTTGGTTGTGATGGCGAACGCTGCAGGGATCGAATCAACGGCAAAAATCAGGTCTGTTGTTTCCACCAGGATGACTACCAAAAATAGAGGTGTGAACATCAGTTTGCCAGTGACCAAGGCAACGAATTTTCCACCCATTTCATCCTTTGTAATCGGAAGGTACTTACGGCATAAGCGGAGGATCGGGTTCTTTTCAGGATCGATCTTTTCGTCGCTGTCTTCAAAGTAAATCTTGATCCCGGAGTAAATCAGGAATACACCGAATACATAGAGTATCCAATGGAACTTGAAGATAAGATAAGCACCAACAAAAATGAAAATACCCCGGAAAAAGACGGCACCCAAAATACCCCAAAAAAGAACCTTGTGGTAATACTCTTCTTTGACCGTGAAATATTTTAGAATCAGAAGGATGACAAAAATGTTATCGACAGACAGAGCATATTCGGTGAGGTAAGCCGAAAAATATTCCACGGAAGCATCCAGTCCTCCCTCATCGTAAACATAGACCAGGTAGCCAAAAATGGTGCTGACAAACACCCAAAAAATAGATTGATACAACGCAGACTTGGTTGTGATCTTCCGGGCCGTCTTGTTAAAGACACCCAAATCAATCACCATAAAAACGGCAATGATCAATGCAAAAACGCCAAAAAGAATAGTCTCCGTTTGACTATGGCTTCTGAACAGCGAAAATAAGAGCATTTGCCTTTTGGTACGGGTTAGTGTTAAAAAAGGTGATTATCGGTCTACAAGGGACTGGTAATCACCTCTAATAAGGTTCAAAACTACAAATTAAATTCAAAACAAAAACCTACATGGGGGTTAATACCAGCTTAAAGTCAAAAGAAACCATCGCCTAATTGTTCGGATTGTAAACATGCAATCGGTTTCCTGCCGTGATCAAAAATCGTGAATGCTAGTTTATTTCTAATTGCAGTTTCAGCAAGTTATTGTAGATCCCGTTCTCTAGGGTGGTTAATTGCTGATGCGATCCTGTCTCGGCAATTTTCCCCTCCTTAATTACCAGGATTCTGTCCACCTTCCGGATGGTACTCAGGCGGTGAGCAATGACAATGGTGGTGCGGTTTTCCATTAGTTTTTCAAGCGCGTCCTGTACTAACCTTTCTGATTTGGCATCCAACGAACTCGTCGCCTCATCCAACACCAGGATGGAGGGGTCCTTCAAAATAGCGCGGGCAATAGCCACGCGCTGTCGCTGGCCTCCGGACAGTTTCACGCCGCGGTCGCCCACGCGCGTATCGAATCCCTCGGGAAAAATTTCAATAAACTCAAGCGCATTTGCTTTGCGGGCGGCCTCCACGATTTCATTCTCAGAAGCACCCGGTTTACCGTATGCGATATTCTCACGGATCGTTCCGCCAAACAAAAGCACTTCCTGCGGCACGATGCCAATGTTTTGGCGATAATCGGAAAGGATATACTCAGCGCAATTTCTTTCATCGACCCTGATCTCGCCCTCTGTAAGCGGATAAAAGCGCATGAGCAAATTGATGATGGTGGACTTTCCTGAACCACTGGGACCCACCAGCGCAATTCTTTCGCCCGGCAGAATCGTAAAGCTGATATCCTTGAGTACCGGTAGA
>JBGPGZ010000002.1:0-32828 GCA_041484175.1 Cyclobacteriaceae bacterium
CTGACATGAAATTATAGATCATGATCTGGCCAAAATAGCGGTTTATCTCCTTCTCTTTAATGTACGGCTCTTTCATGACCGGATGGTCTTCGGCAAACGTTACAATGTTGGTATGAAGCACAAACACCAGCAGGTCTCCGGCCAGCTTCACCTGAAATTCGTGATCGTTGACCACCGTGAATTCGATGGTGACATCCTCGTCGCCTGCCTTTACATTCTTCTTGAGTTCCTTGACGATTCTTCTTGACTCCTTGTCCAATAAATGGAATGCGCTTATCAGGTTCCTGTAGGTAATTTGTTTGGCAGCGGATTTACTCTCCAGCATTTTTTGGATGTAAACCAGGGGATCTTGTTGTTCACTCATAAGCTTTTTAGTAAGTTCGTTCAATCTTATATCAAACGGGTGCCATTTGGATTCAATATACGAATCAAAGGCGCACGACAACCACAATCCAACGCATATGGAACCGAATCAAGAAGGAAAATCTGAAAAATTCTTTAAGGATTTTGGCAAGAAAATAGACCTTTTCCTCGAAGAGTTGAAAGATGCCGGCGACCGCGCCCAGGTTGACTTTCAAAAGAAATTTGAAGAGTTGAAAAAGGCGGGAGAAAACCTTAAAAAGGAAGCCGGGAACAAGGAACGATGGAAAGAGGTGGAAGACAGTATGACGAAAGCCGGGCAGGAGTTGGAGAAGGCGTTTAAAGCGGCGTTTAAAAAGAAAGGTAATCAGTAATCGGTGATCGGGTAATCGGTAATCAGGTGATCGGTGTTCTGGGCTGGGGTGGTTTATAACAAAACGATGCGGCTTTGTTAGTCATTGAATTCAGCATTCTTCCAATAGAGGCATATTGTTGTAATAAGCTATTGGCCAATTCATATGAAATATAGGAACAATCTAGTGACGTTTCAATCCAGTGCTGTGTTTCCAGTTGTTCGCCATCTGCGTCAGATAATTTGCTTACAAAATGTTTCTTGTATTTCCTTTTTCCCCAGGCCTCCGCTATTTGCCCTCCAATGGAACGCGATGATCTCCTGATTTGGTTAGTAAGAGAATACATTTCTTCCCTGGGAAACTGTCTTGAAATTTCAAATATTTCCTTTGCTAATTGCCTGGAAAGTTTGTACACCTCCAAATCCACAAAGCTTCTCGCGTGTTCCATATTTTCCTGGAGATTATCAGTAAATCTCTGAATTCGAATCTACCGATAACTCAGTGGAAAAAACGTAAAAGAATGTTCAGGTTTTCCTGACAATTATCAATGACACAACGGCAGAATTAATTACGAATTACAATTACGGGTAATGACCAATTGTCCTAATGACCAAGCCACCGATTACCCGATCACCGATTATCGATTACTAGATTTTAACCGTTTTCCACTTCCCCCGTCTAAAAACCAGCATGGCGACGACGGCCATTACGGACTCAGCGATGGCGATAGCCCAAAAAGCACCCGAGGCGCCAAAGTCCAGCTTTACGGCAAGTACATAGGCCAATGGAATTTGAAAAAGCCAATAGCCGAAAAAGTTGAGTATCGTCGGTGTGCTCGTATCACCCGCCCCGTTAAAAGATTGCACGATCACCATGCCATAACCATAAAATACATAACCAAATGTGACGATGCGAAGGCACTCAGTGCCATAGCGTATGACCTCGGCATTGGTGGAAAACAGTTTCATCATCGGCTCGGAAACAAAATAGAAAACGATGGATATCAATCCCAAAAAAACCATATTCAAAAAACCGGCCTTCCAAACAGACCGCTCGGCGCGATCGGGTTGCTTTGCCCCGAGGTTTTGGCCAACGAGTGTCGCAGCGGCATTTGCCATGCCCCATGAAGGTAGAATTGTAAAAATGATAATGCGAATGGCAAACTGATAACCTGCAAAAGCGGCGCTGCCAAAGGTTACAATGATCCTCGCCAGGAACAGCCAGCTGGTTGTTGAAATCAAAAACTGCCCGATATTACCCGCAGAGACTTTTAGCAGACGGACAATAATGCTCCAATCGACCTTCATATTCTCCTGGTGGATCTTGATGATCCCTTTTTCACCGGAGAGAAAATAAAGTTGATAAAGCACGCCAGCTGCCCTGCCTATGTTGGTGGCGATGGCCGCGCCTTCTACGCCGACAGAGGGGATCGGACCCCATCCGAAAATCAGTATCGGATCAAGAAGCATGTTGACGATGTTGGCGATCCACAAAGATTGCATCGCGATCGCTGCATTGCCCGCTCCGCGAAAGATCGCGTTCACCAGAAAGAGCGACACAATCGTAAAATTTCCGCCGAGCATCCAAAGGGTGTAGTTCGAGCCCACCGCTACAATGCTTTCCGATGCGCCCATCATTTGCAGGATATCTTTGTAAAAGAGTATTCCTGTAAAGCTGATCAACAAGGAGGCCACCATACCAATATAGAGTGCGTTGACCGCGGCAACGGCTGCGCCTGCCCCGTCTTTCTCACCAATCCGACGAGCCACCATGGCCGTGCTGGCCATTCCCAATCCCATCGCCATCGAATAGACAAGGGCCATGACCGATTCGGTCAAACCCACTGCGGTAACCGCCTCATTGTTATTGAGCAGGCTGATAAAAAAGATATCGACGACCGCCAACAGCGACTCCATCGCCATTTCCAAAATCATGGGAATCGACAACAGGAATATGGCGCGGTTAATACTGCCTTCGGTGAAGTTTTGCTCATCCCCGCGAACTGCTTCCTTAAACAAACGGAAAAGAGAAGCTGCCTTCGTTAGTGCTTTCTGCATAAAAAATAAATGTAGTGAATAGATGGAATAGAGAACCTGAATAAATCAGGGTCCATAAGGAATTTGACACTTCCGTCAAATTTATCCGACGGCGCCGAAAGGCTCCGTGGATTGAATCAGATTTTCATAGGCATAAAAAAATGCAAGCCGCAGGGCAAAGGTGGAAAAAATATTTGTCGGAATCAGTTCTTTCGCCGAAATACTTTCAGTTAATACATAAGTATCTTATGTATTCGGTAATACAGATGTATTCTATTTTACAAACCGTTTTCCGAGTCCCGACACGGACCCCACATTAAAAAAGCCCTGGACTTTTGCTCCCTGCAGATTTTCATTAAAGATATTACTTGAAACATTGGCCAAGGGCCTGGCGAACAATTCTGAAAACCCTCCCGGCCGGTTGGTTTCGATGGCTACCTGGGTTAAGAAATTGAACGACGCTTCGGTGAGCGAATGGATCTCAACGTAAACGGAATCACCGGGCTGGTAGGGAGAAATTGGTCTGTCGTTGGCATCGGTGTCAAAAGGATTAATGCCGTTGCGTATGGGTTGAATAAACGTGAACCCGTCAAAGTTGGATCCCTTCGAAAAAGCGGCGTCATAGGCGAGATTCATTTCCTGTGGTTTGCTTAGCAGAACGCCATTCTTGAACGCCTTGATCCAATAGGTGTCTCCGGGACCGGCGGGATCGATCGCCCAGAATTGACCCAGGTTGAAATCGACATTACCGCTATTCCTGTCCCCATTTCTAAATGTAATACTATCGATCACAGGCACTCTCCCCATTTTAGATCGAGAAATGAAGCTCTCCAAATTGATTTTTACATTCAGCGTATAATGATTGCCGACCTTGCCAAAACCAGTCCCCGAGGGAACCCAGATATAATCACCTTTCCTGCTGGCGTTTTCCAAAAAGGCGAACGTATTTCCTTCGTTGTCGGCGATCGTAACGATTGCCCCGGAAACACCTGGTGGCAATTGCTGTTCAAGGTAGGGTTGGGAGTAGGTAAGCCTCACTACTTGGGTGTCCAATTTGTTGTTAATGAAGGCGTCGACGATATAAACAGGATCAGCCGATTGCAAGGTGGGATGAATGATGTCATCACAGCCTTCCAGGAGGATTGCGAAGAAAAGTAATAAAAAGAGGTATGACAATTTCATCGCATCTAAAATTTGAAGTTGTAGGAAATGGCGGGAACAATCGTACCAATGATGGACAGCTGGGAAGCCTGCGAGGGAATGGGCTGCCCCGCGGGAGTCCGTTGGTCAACCTGCGAGAAGTAAATCGAAAACGGATTTTTCCTGGCATATACATTGTATGCAGAGAACACCCAATAGCTATGATTCTTTCTTTCCTTACCCTTCCTGAAGCGTTTGCCCTCAAGCCGGAAGGAAATGTCGAGCCGGTTGTAACTGGGTAGCCTCACATTGTTTCTCGAATCGTTGGCGTTATACGGGATGAGCATCCCCCGGATCACGTAACGCGAAGTGGGGAAAGTGGTAGGGGTACCTGAAACAAAAACAAAGTTGGCGGAAACAGACCATCGCTTGGTGAGGTCATAAAACGCGGCGACTTTTAAGTTGTGCCGCTGGTCATACCGGGTGGAGTACCAATTGTTACGGTTGATGCCATCGACTTTCAATTCGGTGTGTCCCAGCGTATAGCTGATCCAGCCATTAAGCCGCCCGGTTTTCTTCTGTCCATAGAACTCAATTCCATACGCGCGACCCACTCCGCCCAACAGATCTCCTTCTAAATACCTGTTCAACAAGAGGTCGGCGCCATCGATATAGTCAATTTGATTTTGCGTACGCCGGTAATATCCTTCCACCGAAATTTCGTATTGCGTTTCCTTTCCCAGGCTCCGAAAGTACCCGAACGTAAATTGATTGCCGATTTCAGGTCTTATGTTATTCGTACTCGGGTTCCAGACATCCAATGGATTTGAAGCGGTCGTGTTCGAGATCAAATGTAGGTACTGGGCCATGCGGTTATAACTTCCCTTGACCGAGCTATTCGGTGTGAGCTGGGCTTTGAACGACGCTCTTGGTTCCCAGTTATGATACGCGGCGATCGATTCTCCTTTTGCGTGGGTGGTTTCGCCGGTGACGGCTTTCCTGGTCCCCGGAATCGTATCGTTATAAGAGTAAGTGGTGCCAGGTCCAAAGTAATTGAAGTTGGAGAACCGGAGTCCGTAATCCACAGAAAGGATCTTCCCTATCTTCTGACTGTTGCCCAGATACAGTGCCGATTCAAAATTGTATTTCCTATCCAAACTGATGTCGCTGGATTCTCCGTTGGAAACCGAAGTTGCGTTGGCCGGGTTGAATGTGTAATAAATTGCTTCAGCTCCGAAACTCAATTCATTCTTGCTGTCAATAAAATAAGTCAGTTCCGGTTTAAAAATGTAGTTGGCGATCGACGAATTCCAGGTGAACCGGTCGTTGCTGTTTTCACCGAACTTCAGATGATAATCGTAGTTGCTGTACACCCCCGTGAGGTTGGCAAAAAGCCGTTGATTAAAGATATGGTTCCAGCGGAGCGTTCCGGTTGCGTTGCCCCAGCTAAATCCCTGATTCCGGTCGAACAAAAAATTGTCGCGCCCGAAGTAGGAGGAAACATAGACCCGGTCTCGTTGACTTATATTATAGTTGGCCTTCATCGTCAGATCGTAAAAATTAAGACCAGCTCCTTGCTGGAGTGATTTAACAAACGGTCTTGCCAATACATCAATGTAAGACCGGCGAGCCGCGACAATAAAGGAAGCCTTATTCTTGATCAATGGCCCTTCCACAGAAATGCGGCTGAAAATGGTACCGATTCCTCCGGCGACTTCAAATTTCTTGCTGTTGCCTTCCTTCATCCGCACGTCGAGGATGGATGAAATCCGTCCTCCGTATTTGGCCGGCACGGCCCCCTTGTAAAGTTTTACATCTTTCACCGCGTCCGGATTGAAGACCGAAAAGAATCCGAGCAGGTGGGATGCATTGTAGACAGGCGCTTCATCGAGCAAGACCAGATTTTGCCCGACACTTCCTCCGCGAACGTTAAAACCGGAGGCCCCCTCTCCTACGGTACTCACTCCTGGCAACATCTGGAGGCTTTTGATTACGTCAACTTCACCGAGGAAGGCAGGGATCTTCCGGATCGTACTCATGTCGAGTTTATTCGTGCTCATTTCATTGCTCACGGCTTTGCGTTCTTCTTTCTCGGCGGTCACCACAACCTCCTGAAGCTCTTTGGCGGATGATAACAATTCGATATCGAGGCGGACAGTCTTGTTTAATTCAATCGTTTGATGGATGGGGGTGTACCCTATGTAACTGAATTCCAGCGCATAATTTCCCGCCGGCAACGTGATAGAATAAAAACCGTATACGTTGGTAGTTGTGCCAATGCCCAGTTCATTGTTAAAAACAGTTGCTCCGATCAGCGCTTCTCCGTTGGAGGCGTCCTTGATATAGCCGTTCAGGGTGTTCTTTGTCTGAGCCTGGGAAGCGAGGTGAGTTAGCAGGGAAAGGACGAAAATAAAAAGTATTTTCTTTAACATGCGGAAGCAGTTGGCTTTTGTATAGACGATTATGAGGTTGAAATGTTTGAGGGATCAGAAAAGAATTCCGGCTTTAGAGGTAAGGCAACCCAAGCAAGGATTGTCTCTATTTACTGTGTTGGTTATTTGTTTAGTAACCATGCACAAATGTAAGACATTGTTTGCTCCGAATTTGTCCGCAGTGTCGTATTATTATTTGAATCAATATGCGTCAAAAAATTCTAATTCTTCTCGTTCATTATATAAAACCGGGACTTGAATACTTATAAAACTCCGCCCTTGTTGGTGTTCTTCACCAACAAGACTTCGAAGCGCAAAACTTTTTACCCCACACCACTCATCAATATTCGTCAAAAAATCTCAATTCTTCTCGTTCATACCATACAACATGGAGCTTGATCTTGTAATATTCGATGCTCAGAAAGACAAGCCTTTACCGGATTCATGTGAACACCAACGGAGAGTGGGTGCTTGTTGGTGAAGAACACCAACAAGGGCGTGGGAACACCAACAAGGGCGTGGCGCCCGCAAGCGTTTTTCATTGCTTGCTTCTCCACGCTGATTCCTCGGGATCCCGGGTCAAAGCCCGGCCTGCCTTCGCAGCCCCTTCGGCGGGCGAGGGATGACCCCGACAAAAGTCGGGGCAGGCTATTTCATAGGAGGCGGAATTGTTAATTGTCCGGTACCGGATGAAGGCGTTCAGAATCGAAAGCCTGACAAACCTTGAACCGGTCCGGACGATTAAAATGGCCTATTCTATCTGTGGCCAAATTCTTGAATAGTCAACCTGAAACTTTACCTTAGATCAATGTCATTGTTCCAATCGCGCCTTTTCTTCAGGATCATTGCTAAAAACCGGGAAGTTTACCTGTTAAAAATTGTCACACTGGCGATCGCCTTTGCTTGTTCAATCCTCATTCTATTGTTTTCGCTGAATGAATTTGGTTATGACCGGTTTCACGATGACGCAGGCTCCGTTTTCCGGGTGCTTCAACGAAATACGAGCGAATCGTTTAGCGGAAACCGCCTCTCCAACAGAATCCCGTTGGAGGTTTTTGCCGCACTGCAGGTAAATGATTCGATGGTTGTGTCGCGCGTAAAAGTGATGAACGAAGTAAGCATTGCTGCTGAAAAGCAAAACTTTCACCATCAAAAGATCCATGCCGCGGATGCTGAGATAGCTGATATTCTCTCCTTTGAGTTTGTGGATGGTTCTTTCGATCAATTCAAAGAGAAGGTTCAGACCGCTATCCTTTCTGTTTCAGCCGCCCATCAGTATTTTGGAACCGCTCCGGCCGTTGGTAAGAAAATAAAGATTTACACATTTGGAGATACCTTACTTTATTCCGTGGCGGCAATCTATAAGGACTTTCCGCAAAATTCGCATGAGGCATTTACGGTGTTCATCAGGTTTGATGCTCCAGCCATTCAATCGCTCGGGTTCGGTTTCACCGATACGGGAGTATATGGGCGAACACTTTACCGTACTCCCGCTTACTATGAAGTAGTGATCAATAACTCGCTGAAGTCTCAAGATTTGATTTATAAGCTTCAGCCCCTGCCAGCGGTCTATTTTGGCCCGAGGGTGACGGGCGAAGATGCTAAACACGGAGATGCGTATAGCATTCTTATTCTAATCTGTATAACGGGTCTTATTCTTTTTCTTGCGCTTACTAGTTTCGTTAACCTCACCACGCTGACACTGCCTTATCGATCAAAGGAATTAGCGGTAAAGAAACTGGCCGGAACAAGTCAATTGAATTTGATCATCGCGTTCGCCAGGGAGTCTCTTGCGATTGTAGCAATTTCTATATTTCTGGGAATATTACTGTTGTTGATCACTGCTGATTTCATTGTGCCGATTCTTTCCATCAATCTAACTGCCTTATTGATAAGTGGTGATGCCGTTTTGGTTCTGATCATAAGCGGACTTGTCGTGATTTCGGGAATAGCACCGCTCTTGATGACCTTCAAGTTTACGCGTGCAACCCCAAGCCGGTTGCTCAGTACACAGACGATCACATTTCCACGTTTCAAAAGAATGATTACGTTTCTGCAATTGGGGACCAGTATTTTTCTGATCGTGGCATCCATGGTCATGAAACGGCAAATAAATTATTCGCTATTAAAAGAGCCAGGGCGCAATTATGATCAGATCGTATACATGCGCTATCCAACCGATATGACCAATGAAGGACTTTTGGATCTTCGTTCAACATGGAAAAAGAACAATCCTAATATTGTTGATGTGATGGCAACATCCCAGTTGCCCGATCAAATCAGCAGTAAAGAACTCAATTCTGAGTTTTATTCCATGTCGGTAGATGCTGCCTTTGCGGAATTCTTCGACTTAAAAATGGTTCAGGGGAAATGGTTTAGCCCTAACGATGGAGATTCCATTATTGTTGTCAACGAAAAGGCGAAATCCATGTTGGGCAATAATGGAAGGAATGTCATTGGAGTCATACAGGACATGAGCGGACAGTTCAATCTGCCGGAGAAGCCGATAAAAATAAATGTTGCTCCGTACTTTCACTATAATTTTCTCTGTGTACGCGTCTTGGAAGTTGACATACGCAGTACCGTAGACTATTTATCCCGTCATTTCGGGTCAGGAGCTAAAATGGAATCAGTGTCCTTCCTCAATAAACGATTTGAAGAGTGGCTTCGGTATCAGGATCGACTCAATACGCTGTCAGAAGTGCTGGCGATCATTTCAGCGCTGTTGTCGTGCTGCGCCGTTTACGGTTTGAGTGTGAGTCTCGTCCGCGATAAACTAAAACAAATTGCAATTCACAAATTGTGGGGAGCTACAACGGTTAGCATAACCCGCATGCTCGTCAGGGAATTTGCACGACAGATGCTTTTGGCTATCCTGGTCTTTGGTCCATTGACCTACATCATTGTTAAAGAATTGCTAAGAAATTTTGTCTATTCAACGCATTTCAATTGGCTTGACCCGCTGATTCCCCTGGCCTATTGTGCCATGATCATCACTATCCTTTGTGGATTCCAGGCGCTCAGTCTCAATCGTGCAGATTTGTCCAATGCCTTGAAATAGGCCTTGGGCCTTGGTCATTAGTCATTGGGGTAATCGGTGATCGGTAATCAGTATTCGGTGATCGGTCATTAGTCATTAGTCATTGTGTGGTACGGGGTATACGCGGATCCCAACCTTTGCGCCCTTTGCGTGTGTTCACTTTGCGGTCTTTGCGTGAAAGTTTCTCTTGACCACAGTTCGCTCCCCCTCCAAACGGTAGATTTCATTCTCCACAACAACCATCACCAACCAACGACCAGTTTCATAAAATAAGTTGGTAAATTGAACTTCCACCATAACCTCTCCATCATGTTTGCCAACTACTTTCGCCTCACCCTTCGCAACCTGGCCAAAAACAAAGTTTCGTTTTTCATCAATCTGGCGGGCATGAGCATCGCGCTGGGGTGCTGTATTGCGGCTTACGTCAATTATGAATTCAACGCGGGGTTTGACAAACAGCAAAAAAATGCAAGCCAACTGTATCGTATCAGTTTTATCCACGAAGCGGATGGGAAAGAAACACCGTACGGAGTCGCTCCCATGCCGGTGGGTGATCTGGTCCGCGCAAATTTCAACGAGGTTGATCAGGTGGTCCGCTATATCCGAAAGGACGCGCGGTTCAGGATCGGGACTGAAATGTTTCAAAAGGAATTTGCCTATGCCGACCCTAATTTCACGGAATTATTTTCAATCGACCTGCTGTCGGGATCGCTGGACCTCAAAGAAAAGAGTCATGTATTGATCAGTGACAAACTTGCCAAAACGTACTATGGACACGCCGATGTCGTAGGAAAAGAACTTACCCAAATCATCGGCGGCGAGACGCGCGAGTTTGTCATTGGCGGTGTTTACAAAGCATTTCCTTTTAATTCCAGCTTCCGCTTCGATCTGCTTACCGGTTTCGATAATTATTTCACAGATCCCCGTCAGCAGTCTGCGATTGCCCACGACTGGAAACGATGGACAACGGTCTTTTTATATATTCGCGATCCGCATGTGATTGGAAGGGTCACTACACAACTTCAACAATACATCAAACCTCAAAATGAAGCCCGCCTGGATTTGCTGGCGAAACGTTTTTATGTAGAGCCCTTCATTGGCATGCCTTCTCGTGCTATCCGGGAAAAAAATGAAGGACATTGGCTTAACCTGCCGATGCCACCCGCCGCAGTCATCGCACCTTTCGTTATGGCTGGGTTTCTACTGCTGGTGGCCTGCTTTAACTTTACCAATAATTCAATCTCCATGGCCGGTCGACGCTTGAAAGAAATCGGCATACGAAAGGTGATTGGCGGCAACCGGAGGGAATTGATTGTTCAGTTCCTTTCAGAAAGCCTGGTGTTCTGCATGATCGCCATGGTCGTGGCCCTTTTCCTGGCCGAGTATTTTGTCGCTGGATGGGATGCGATGTGGCCCAGCCTCGAATTTTCGATTCGCTATCGCGACAACATGCCGATGTTCTGGATGCTTGCCGGTCTGATGACCGCAACCGCCCTTCTTGCGGGGAGCTATCCTGCATTCTATATTTCTTCCTTCAAACCCATCCACGTCCTAAAAGGAACAACCCGTTTCGGTGGAACAAATCTTTTTACAAAGATCCTCCTGGTCTTCCAATTCAGTATTTCATTGATGGCTGTCATTTTTGCGATTGCCTTTTATTTCAATTCAAAGTTTCAGAAGAATTTTGACCTGGGATATGCTTATCATTCGGTGGTGCAAGTGCCGGTAGAAAATGAAAATCAGTTTTTGCAGCTGAAAAATGCCCTGTCTTCGCATCCCCTGATTCACTCGATCGGGGGAAGTGAACACCATATTTATGGCAACACCTATCAGGCAGCAGTGAAATCAGATCGGGAAGAAAAGGAAGTCGATATGCTGAATATCGGTGACGATTATTTCAATACCGTCAACGTCCGAATCCTTGCCGGTCGTGAATTCAAAAAGGAAAGTGCCAGCGATGCCAGGGAATCAATCATCGTGAATGAGGAGTTTGTGAGGGCTTTTAATCTCGGCAAGGACCCCCTGGGAAAGAGAATCATGATTAATGACACTTCCCAACACTTCATCGTGGGCATTGTTAAAGATGTTTACCTGCAGGCCTTGTTTCAGCCACTCGCACCCCTGGTGTTTAAGTATGTCCCACCGTCGAGCTACAGGTACCTGGTCGCATCGACCGACCCGAAGACCTTGCTGGAGATGAACGATCAAATAAAAGCCGAATGGAAAAAAATATTTCCGATGAGTCTTTACACCGGCCGGCTGATGGAAGAGCGGATGATTGAGGCCATGTCGCATTTCGACAATGTGGTGATTCTCTACACCTTCATGGGACTGGTGGCAATCATCATGTCGATTTCGGGATTATATTCCCTGGTGTCGCTCCATCTTCAAAAGCGTACAAAGGAATTGGGAATACGGAAAGTCCTGGGCGCTCCCCTTTCGAATATTGCACTCCTTTCGAGCAAGCTTTTTCTTATCGTCATGCTCATCTCCTTTGTCGTGGGCTCCGTCTTTGGCTCTTTGATGGTGAACAAGTTGATGGATACTATTTGGGAATACTACGAGGCCATTAATGCACAGGTCATTTTCCTTGCAGTGGGAATGGTGATGGGAATTGCGACGGTCACGGTTTCATTCAAGATCTTTGCCGTCAGCAGGGCTAACCCGACGGATTCGTTGAGGCATGAATAATCGGTGATCGGTGATCAGTAACCGGTGATCGGTAATCAGTATTCAGTGTTCGGTGATCAGCCACTAGTCATGGGTGGTACGGGGTATACGCGGATCCAAACCTTTGCGCCTTTGCGCGTATTCCCTTTGCGGTCTTTGCGTGAAAGTTGCCTACTGCCTTTGCCTGCTGCGGCCCCTTGCCTACTGCCTCTTGCCGACTCTAAATCGATTGGACCGTTGGTTCAAATCCGTTACATTCGAATCATTATTGAAGCTGATGCAAAATTCCAAAACAATTTTCGTAACCGGTGCAACGGGCAATCAGGGGGGTGCCGTGGCCAGGAGTTTAGTTCACTATGGCTTCAAGGTAAAGGCACTCACCAGAAATCCCTCGTCTCCACTTGCACAAAATTTAAAAAAAATAAATGTCGAAATCATTCAGGGGGATCTCAATAATACGGATACTTTTCGTCATCAAATTAAAGATGTGTATGGAATATTCAGTGTTCAAACTTTTGAAAAAGGAATTGAGAAGGAGATAAGGCAAGGAGTCGGACTGGCGGATCTCGCAAAGGAGGTTGCCGTTAAGCATTTTCTTTACACGTCCGTCCTCGCCGCGGATTTAAATACGGGCATTCCACACTTTGAAAGCAAATTCAAAATTGAGAACCACATCAAACAAATTGATTTGCCGTATACCATTGTCAGGCCTGTTTCTTTTTATGAAAATTTCTTAATCCCCCAGGTAAAAAGCAGAATCCTAAAGGGGAAATTGCCTTCTCCGGTAAACATCGATGTCAAACAACAATTCATAGGCTCAAAAGACATTGGAGAGATCGGCGCGACCATATTCCTGAAGCCAGCGTCGTATTTAGGCAAAACCATGACGATTGCCGCGGAAGAAATGGATATGAAGGAGGTCTCCAACCTTTTTTCCGAAGTTTTAGGGAAACAAATTACCTATCAAAAGCTTCCCATGCTGATAACCAGGCTGTTCATGGGAAAAGACCTTTATAAAATGTTTAAGTGGATTAATGAAAATGATGCGGTTACCCTAAAGGATTTGGATTTGTTTAGAAAAGAACACCCGAACCTGATGGGACTCAAAGAGTGGATCAAACTTAATTTCAAAACAACTTAGTACGATATCCATGCTTCCAATAACTCTTTTCGGGATTTACCTCTTCCTTGCCGTCTTCCTCGCAGGCAACATGACCACACTGCAAATTCAGCATTATGGTATTTACCCGTTTGTGGGTAAGGAAAATTTTAAAGACTATATGCAGGCGAACAATAAGTCAGCCCTTGTCCCCTCCATTCTTCCCGCGATGTCGCTTCTCCTCGTAAACATCGTATTACTTTTTGCGAAACCCGCATTTATGTCGGGGCCTGTAGTCATAGCAACCTTGACATTAAATGTCATAGCGCTTATTTCAACTTTCCGTTGGCAACGGAAGGTTCAGGGTGAAATGGCCATCACCGGCTATGATGAAAGTAAAATAAAACTTTTGGTTACCACCAACTGGATTCGAACGGTTGCATTTCTGGTGCAAGCCATGATCGCGGTGGCCGTCATAATCCATGCAGTAATGTAGTCGCCCCCTCCTGGCGGAAGGGGGGTGAGTATTTGACACCTGGATCAATTCGATTACATTCGCCGGTAACATCTATCCTCAAAAAATGGAATACAGACAACTTGGAAACTCAGGATTGAGGGTGCCGGTATTGAGTTTTGGCACCGCTACTTTTGGCGGCGGAAGCGATTTCTTTAAAGCATGGGGAAGCACCGATGTGAAAGAAGCGACCCGTTTAGTGAACCTCTGCCTCGATGCGGGGGTCAATCTCTTCGACACTGCCAATGTATATTCCAAAGGCTTGTCAGAAGAAATCCTTGGAAAAGCAATTTCCGGAAGGCGGGATCGCGTGTTGATCTCCACCAAGGCAACTTTCCCCATGTCCGATGAAAGGAATGACTTTGGCTCCTCACGCTTCAACCTCGTCAAAGCCTGCGAAGCAAGTTTAGGACGCTTGGGCACAGATCATATCGATCTTTACCACATGCATGGGTTTGACGCCAACACGCCTGTTGACGAAACACTCTATGCACTGGATAACCTCGTGAATACCGGGAAAGTGCGATACATCGCATGTTCGAATTTTTCGGGCTGGCATCTGATGAAATCCCTCTCCGTTTCAGAACGCTATGGCTGGTCGAAATACATTGCGCATCAGGCTTACTACTCGCTGATCAACCGGGATTTTGAATGGGAACTCATGCCCCTGGGGATTGAGCAGAAAATCGGTACCATCGTGTGGAGCCCGTTGGCGAGCGGCCTGCTCAGCGGCAAATACAGAAGGAATCAGCCGCAACCCAATGCAAGAGTAGCCCAGGGAGGAAGCCCGGTCCCGGATGAGACAATCGATCATGAACGATTGTACAAAATCGTAGACAGGTTGGAGGACATCGCAAAAGAAACAGGAAAAACGGTCGCGCAAGTTTCGCTCAACTGGCTATTACAACGCCCCACAGTTGACAATATCATCGTGGGTGCAAGAAATGAAGATCAACTAAGACAAAATCTGGGTGCCGTAGGCTGGAGCCTGACCGTAGATCAAGTAAAAAGGCTCGATCAGGTAAGCGAATCATATCCCGTTTACCCTTACTGGCACCAGCGCCAATTTCCCATGCTGAATGCTGCGCCAAGATTGTATGGGAACAGAAATTAGCGGATAACATGATTTTAGACCAATATCCATCAGACATGACGAAAGTCATTCCTTTTTTGAGCTGAATTTTTAAACTTTCATTAGTCTTTCGTGGAGCGGTTTTTTGGGTCTATTTGCTCAAATTAAACAATTACAACTATGAAAGCGGAAATCAGAAATGTTGGACACGAGGTCACCTACCTTGTTGTGCTGACCATTACACTAGTGGTTTTGACCATTTTGGTATTTCCATTGTTTATCGCCTTGTTACCGGTCGCATTCATTTACGGATGTCTTGAGATTTGGAGGTTAGATCACGTCGAAAATAAAAGGCACGAAAGCGTCTGACAAAAAAGGGAGCTCACAGCTCCCTTTTTCATAGAAAATAGTCATGATCTTATCACCCTATCGCTACACGCTTAAAATCCGCAACCGTAAGCCCTTTGGAAACGGAATCCAAATATTGAGCAATCGTCTTTGAGCTGTCCTTCACAAAGATCTGATGCACCAGCGTGTTGTCCTTATAAAACTTCTGAAGCTTTCCCTGGGCGATCTTCTCCACCATGTTCTCCGGCTTGCCTTCGGCGATGATCTGCGCCTTGGCAATCTCGAGTTCTTTCTCAATGATCGATTTGTCAACCGACTTCTCATCGACGGCCACCGGGTTCATGGCAGCGATCTGCATGCCCACGTTCTTTCCGGCCCCGATAGCGATCGGGGTCACATCCTTTCCATTGACACCTTTTAGCGACACCAGCACACCCAACTTGCTTCCGGCGTGTATATAGGGCACTACAGCCTCGCCTTTCATGTGTACGTATTCGCTCACCTCCAGTTTCTCTCCGATTTTTCCCACGAGTTCGATTATCTTTTCACCGATCGTAAGGCCACCGGCCTGCTCAGCCAATAGTGCCTCTTTGGACACCGGCTTCCTGGTGAAGGCTGTGTCCGCAATCAACTTGCCAAGGCTTTGAAACTCCTCATTGCTCGCAACAAAGTCGGTCTCGCAGTTGAGCGCGATCAATACGGCCTCTTTATTATCATCCGATACCCTGATAAAGACAGATCCTTCTTTTGCTTCTTTATCGGAGCGGGATGCAGAGACCTTCTGTCCCTTCTTTCGAAGGATTTCGATGGCCTTTTCGAAGTCGCCGTCGGCTTCTGTAAGTGCTTTTTTACAATCCATCATTCCCGCGCCCGTCATCGAGCGGAGTTTATTCACATCCTGGGCCGTTATTGCTGACATATCGTTTTTGATTTAGAATTATACTCCATGAATTTGCCGTAAACAGATCGTCCTGCCACTGAATTCAGAAGCAGGACGATTTGGATACGAAGGAGAACTAATGGGTCTCCTCCACTGCTTCGTCAACTTTTTTCTTTTCCTCCTCATCCTTCTTCTGGCCTGCTTCTTCTTTGTCTTTCTTGCGCTCCATCAGGCCCTCTTCAATGGCCCTCCCCACATAACGGGTGATCAACGCGATCGACTTGAAGGCGTCATCGTTGGCCGGAATCGGGAAATCGATGTCCGAGGGGTCCGAATTGGTGTCGACCATAGCGAACACCGGGATGTTTAGCTTCTGCGCTTCGGCAACAGCGATGTGCTCTCTCTTTACGTCGATCACAAACAATGCCGCAGGAAGACGGTTGAGGTCGGTGATACCACCCAACAATTTTTCCAACTTGGCTTTCTCACGCTGCACCATCAGCCGCTCGCGCTTTGCCAGGTTGTTAAAGGCTTCATCCTTCATCAGCTTGTCAATCTGCGCCAGTTTCTTCAACGACTTTCTGATCGTCGCAAAGTTGGTCAGCATTCCTCCTAACCAACGCTCCGTCACATACGGCATGTTGAGGCGGGTCGCTTCTTCATTGATGATGTCCTTCGCTTGCTTCTTCGTGGCTACGAACATGATCTTGCGGCCCGAGCGAACAATATTCTTAAGTGCAAAAATTGCCTCTTCAAGACAATTTTGGGTTTTGTTCAGGTCAATGATGTGGATACCATTGTTTTCCATGAAGATGTACTCAGCCATCTTAGGGTTCCACTTGCGGGTAAGGTGACCAAAGTGGACACCTGCATCCATCAATTCCTTTGTTGTTAATTTATCTGCCATGATCTCTGCTTCTTGTAGTCGGTTAACGCTTGCTGAACTGGAATTTCCTTCTCGCTTTCCTGCGTCCCGGCTTCTTTCTTTCCACCATGCGCGAATCGCGTGTCATCAGGCCTTCTTTCCTTAATGCGGCGCGGTTTTCAGGATTGACCTGCACCATCGCACGCGAAATTCCCAACCGGATGGCTTCTGCCTGGCCTTTTATACCACCGCCCTCAACATTGGCGGTTATATCATAACTGGTTTCCAACTTCAGAATGGTAAGCGCTTGCTTTACGGTAGTCTGATGAATTTCAGAAACAAAATAAGTGGCAAGCTCGCGGTCATTGATGATGATCTGACCTTTCCCGGGTTTCGTGTATACCCTGGCGATGGAGGTCTTTCTTCTGCCGGTCGTGTTGATAATTTCCATTAATTAAATTTTACTTCTTTAGGTTGTTGAGCGGTATGGGGATGTTCAGTGCCCGCGTATACATGGAGGCTTCTGAAAAGCTGACGGCCGATGCTGTTCTTGGGAAGCATCCCACGAACGGCATGTTCAATCAGCCGGGCCGGGTGCTTGGCGCGGATCATCGACGGCGACAATTCCCGCTGTCCCCCCGGATACCCTGAATAGGTAAACAGGATGCGGTTATTCCATTTCTTGCCGGTCATTCTTACCTTCTCGGCGTTGATGACAACGACGTGATCTCCGCAATCCACATTAGGCGTATAGCCGGGCTTATTTTTACCACGAATGATCTTGGCCACCTGGCTGGCCACGCGCCCCAATACCTGTCCGTTTGCATCCACGACGATCCAACCTTTCTCGGCTGCTGCCGCGTTGGTATTGAGCGTTTTATAGCTGTTATGATCCACCGTTTTTCCTTTTAAAACACATTAAAAACACACTTTCCCCTTCAAAAAGGGACACAAAAGTAGGCCCAAGAAACTGAATATGCAAGCAGCAACTCTTTTTTACCGGAGGTTCTGGGACAATTGCTTTAGAAGTGCCTGGAAATCCCGGGGATAATGCGCATTTTCAGAGATTTTGCCACCCTTTAGATCCAAAAATTCAAGGGAAAATGCATGCAGTGCCATCCTCTTCATCAGGGGCTGCTCTTCGGTAAACTTCTCCAACTTAAAACGTCTTTTTACGGACGATACAAAGAAAAGCTTTCCGCCATAGATTTCGTCCCCGGTGATGGGGGCCTTTAATTTTGAAAGGTGAATCCGGATCTGGTGCGTCCTCCCGGTGACAGGGCTGCAGGCGACCAGGGTATGCTGCTTATATACCTGAATAGTGGTAAAGTAAGTCTGAGCTGTTTTCCCTTCGCGGGAAATCTTGACCGATCCATCTTTTTGCTTGAGTATAGACGCATCCACCAATTCATTTTCAAAATGATGGATGCCATCGACCACAGCGTGATAGACCTTGGTTACCTCGCGACTTTCAAATTGCATGCTCAGGTGCCGGTATGCCTCCGGATTCTTGGCAATTGCAAGCACGCCCGAGGTATCCTTGTCCAGCCGGTGACATACCTGTGCATCCTCTATATACTGTCTTGCCAGTGCAAGAATATTCTGAGGTTCGTTCCGGTCTTCTAACGTTGAAATAAATGCAGGCTTGTTGATCAGGATGTAGTCCGGGTCTTCGAATAAAATAAGGTCTTTGAATATAACTGTTTTCATTGTGACCGGTGATCTAATCGGTGATCGGTAACTTATAATCATGTGAATCCCGATAATCCCCCTGATTATCTTTTAAAAATAAAATACACCGCCAGCACCAGGAAGATGAAACCAATGACATGATTAATCCGGATGGTTTCATTTTTAAAAAAAACCAGCGAAAAAACCACAAAAACGGAAAGGGTGATTATTTCCTGGATCACTTTTAGCTCCACCAATGAAAACGGTCCACCATACGCCTTGAACCCGGTACGGTTCGCCGGCACCTGCAAGACATATTCAAAAAAAGCAATTCCCCAGCTTATTAAAATAATGCTGATCAAACCAAGGTTCTTGCTCCAACTCATCTCTTTAAACTTCAAGTGACCGTACCAGGCGAGGGTCATGAAGGTGTTGGACAGGATCAATAGTACAATAGTAAGGAGGGCCCTCATAGTCGGTAATCGGTGAATCGGTAATCGGTATTCGGTAAATCAGTATTCAGTGAGTAGTTATTAGTCATTGGTCATTTGTGATGCGGAGTACACTGGTGAGGCGGGCTCCGAACATTGCCTGCTGCCTTCTGCCTATTGCCTACTACTCGTCAATGGTCACCGTAATTCGTAATTATCAGGACTGTATCACCTGTCCAATTTCTTATACTTGATGCGGTGGGGTTGATCATCGCCTAAACGCTTTTTCTTGTTTTCTTCATACTCACTAAAGCTGCCTTCAAACCAAAACACCTGGGAATCACCTTCAAACGCAAGGATGTGCGTGCAAACCCTATCGAGGAACCAACGGTCGTGGGAAATGATCACGGCGCAGCCTCCGAAATTTTCGAGCGCCTCCTCCAGTGCACGAAGCGTATTGATATCAAGATCATTGGTGGGCTCATCGAGCAACAGGAGATTACCCCCTTGTTTCAGGGCGATGGCCAGGTGGGTGCGGTTGCGCATCCCTCCCGAGAGTTCCTTTACCTTTTTCTGCTGGTCGGTGCCACCAAAATTGAACTTGCTTACATAGGCACGTGAATTCAGTTGTTTTCCGCCAATCTCAATCAGTTCATTGCCTCCGGTGATGGCTTGCCAAACGGTGTCTTCGGGCTTGAGATCATCGTGCTCTTGATCGACATAGGCGATCTGGACGGTTTCGCCAACAGTAAAGGTCCCTGAATCCGGTTTTTCTTTGCCCGTAATCATTTTGAACAACGTGGTCTTACCAGCTCCGTTGGGTCCGATGATTCCAACAATACCAGCCGGTGGAAGGGAAAAGGTCAGATTCTCGTACAGGAGTTTGTCACCGTAGGCTTTTGAAACGCCGTTGGCTTCAATTACTTTATTGCCAAGACGCGGACCCGGCGGGATAAACAACTCGAGTTTCTCCTCTTTATCTCTTGTTTCCTGGCTGAGGAGTTTTTCATACGCACCCAGCCGCGCTTTTGCCTTGGCATGGCGGCCTTTGGGATTCATCCTCACCCACTCCAATTCGCGCTCAAGGGTTTTTTGTCTTTTGGATTCTGTCTTTTCTTCCTGCGCCAACCTTTTTTGCTTTTGATCGAGCCAGGAAGAATAGTTGCCTTTCCAGGGTATTCCTTCTCCCCGGTCAAGTTCCAGGATCCAGCCTGCCACATTATCAAGAAAATAGCGGTCGTGCGTTACGGCAATAACGGTGCCCTTGTATTGCTGGAGATGCTGTTCCAGCCATTGCACGGACTCCGCATCGAGGTGGTTGGTAGGCTCGTCGAGCAGAAGGACGTCGGGCTCCTGCAACAGGAGGCGGCACAGGGCAACCCGCCTCTTCTCTCCACCAGAGAGGTACTCCACGCTGGCGTCGGGCGGAGGGCAACGCAAGGCGTCCATGGCCCTTTCCAGTTTGTGGTCCAGCTCCCATGCATCAATAGCATCGAGTTTTTCCTGAATTTCGCCTTGTCTCTGGATGAGTTTGTCCATGGCATCCGCATCATCGGCAACGGCTGGGTCGCCAAACCTTTCGTTGATCTGTTCAAATTGCTTGAGCAGGTCGACCGTTTCCTTTACGCCTTCTTCCACGATCTCCTTCACGTTCTTCGTTTTGTCGAGTTGGGGTTCCTGTTCCAGCAGCCCGACGGTAAAACTCTGATCTGAAACGACCTCTCCCTGAAACTCTTTATCAATCCCGGCGATGATACGCAGCAGTGATGACTTGCCGGAGCCATTAAGACCAAGTACTCCGATCTTGGCCCCATAGAAAAAGGAAAGGTAAATACTTTTTAGAACCTGCTTGTTGGGCGGGTAAATCTTGTTGACCCCCGCCATCGAGAAAATAATTTTTTCGTCTGCCATGTACTTGTTAAATCGTTGGAGGCGCAAATATGGCGTTTTTAGTCAATACTCCATAGATAAGGACCCTGTCTAAACCCGGCACTGCGGGGTTACTTTTTAGCTTTTTAAACTATCGACAGAGGTCTATTGACTATGGATTAATTAATTCTATTTTTGCGGAAAATTAATGGGAGCTATGTATTGGACACTCGAATTGGCATCCTATTTGGAGGATGCCCCCTGGCCGGCCACCAAAGATGAATTGATCGATTTTTCTATCCGGTCGGGCGCCCCTCTCGAGGTCGTAGAAAACCTTCAGGAACTGGAAGACGACGGTCAGCCCTACGAGAGTATCGAAGAAATTTGGCCGGATTATCCTACGAAGGAGGACTTTTTCTTTAATGAAGACGAGTATTAGATTCTTATAATTCAGGTAATCTTTTCAAGCTGACTCCTCGTCAGCTTTTCTTTTTAACAAAGAACACACACCTGTTTCCATGCCGATGCAATCGATCGAATCATTTCGTTGGATGCTCCTTTGCGTTGATCAGCGCCGCGGCAATCACCAAATCCTCCTCGGTTGTTATTTTGATATTCTCATAGGATCCTTCAAAAAGTGAAATGGTATGCCCGGCACGCTCTGCAACGCTTGCATCGTCCGTGAGACTCGGGTCCTCCTTGATCTGATATGCTTTCTTGATCAACTGAACATCGAAGGTTTGCGGTGTTTGAATTAGCCGGAAGCGCGAACGGTCAACAGCCTTGGTATTGTTTTGGTCTGTCATTCTCACCGACTCTTTTAACCTGACGGCAGCCACGGCACAATGATGAATGGCAGCAAGACGGAATGAAGCACCAATGATATCTTCATTCACCAGGGGCCGAACGCCGTCGTGGATGGCTACCAACCCTTCGCCATGTATCCTATCCAACCCGTTTCTTACGGATTGAAATCTTGTTTCCCCTCCCTGCTGGAGTGTGACCGATTGCATCACATTGAATTTTTTGCAGATCGAACGCCAAATTCCGAAGTCATCTTCTGCCAACACAAGCACGATGGATATTGTTTTGGAGTAACGAAAAAAAGCTTCCAGGGTACGGAGTATAATCGGCTTGCCATTCAATTCAATAAATTGTTTGGCCAGGTTGCTTTTAATCCGTGTGCCTTTCCCACCCGCAACGATAAGGGCGTATTCTTTCGTTGTCACTGATCGTAATTTGACGCAAACATGAATCCGTTGATCAATCCTAAATGATCAGCATTGCATCGCCATAAGTAAGAAATTTGTATTTCTCCTTTTTGGCAATTTCATACGCTTTCATAACAAGGTCAAACCCGCCAAAAGCGCACGACATCATCAGGAGCGTAGATTCCGGCTGATGAAAGTTGGTGACCATTGCGCTGCAAATCTTAAAATCGTACGGCGGGAAAATAAATTTATCCGTCCAGCCTTCGCGTTCTTTCAGACGGTTATTGGCCGATACGGCCGACTCGAGGGCGCGCATGGAGGTCGTTCCAACAGCGCATACTTTATTTTTATTGTCCAGGGCCTGGTTAACCAATCTTACCGCTTCGGGGCCAACAATGAAATTCTCGGAATCCATCTTATGTTTGGTGAGATCCTCCACGTCTACCGGGCGGAAGGTTCCCAGGCCGATGTGCAACGTGACAAACGTCATGTCAACACCTTTGATTTGGAGACGCTTCATCAATTGTCGCGTGAAGTGCATCCCTGCCGTAGGTGCCGAAACGGCGCCTTTCTTTTTGGCATAGATCGTTTGAAATCTTTCCTTGTCGGCAGGCTCCACTTTTCGCTTGATGTATTTTGGCAGGGGGGTCTCCCCCAGGGTTTCCACCACCTTGCCAAACGCATCGCCATCGCCGTCAAACAGGAAGCGGATTGTCCGTCCCCGCGACGTAGTGTTGTCAATTACTTCCGCAACCAGATCGCCGTCACCAAAATAAAGTTTGTTGCCTACCCGTATTTTACGGGCGGGGTCTACAAGCACATCCCACAAATGCATTTCGGCATTGAGTTCGCGCAAAAGGAAGACTTCAATTTTCGCGCCGGTCTTTTCCTTACGGCCGTACAAGCGGGCAGGGAACACCATGGTATCGTTACCGACCATGACATCTCCCTCATCAAAGTAGTTGACGATGTCCTTAAAGATTTTGTGCTCAATTTTGCCGGTGGCCTTGTGAACGATCATCATGCGGGCGTCGTCGCGGTTTTCAGCAGGATGGGAGGCAATAAGACTGTTGGGGAGGTCGAACTTGAATTCGGATAACTTCATAGGTAACTTACGGGTTTCCTTTGGGATTTTTAATAAGGGTGCAAAAATAAGGAAACTGCGGCGAAATCCAACCCCGGGACCTCTTCAATTTGGATCGTGGCCGGAAGGGAAGTTGTAACAAATGCGGATATTTACCGTCGATACTAAAATCTCTATTTATCCTGCTAATTTCGCAACCTTGAGATCAATTACCGTGTTTAAAGCCTGATGCTCACGCTACGACTTATCGCGGAAAGTTTTGGATTTGCCTGGAAAGCACTCCGCTCGAATTTGTTGCGAACGATTCTCTCTCTGTTAGGGGTCACTATTGGCATTTTTGCGATTATCGCCGTGCTTACGCTGGTGGATTCACTCGAAAAAAACATCAAGGACAGTCTTAATTTCCTTGGTACCAATGTCATTTACGTTGGCAAATGGCCCTTTATCGCGGAAGGCGGCGGCGACTATAAATGGTGGGAATATTGGCGAAGGCCGAATCCCTCGGTGAACGAATACAAATTCCTGCAAGCCAATATGAAAAACCAGAAGGCCATCTCTATTTATGCCTTTAAGCAGAACACCATCATCCGGAAAGACAATAATAGCATCGGTCAAATCATGTTACGCGGAGGCGGGCCCGGCTATGAAAATATCTTTGAAATCAAGCTTGAAAATGGTCGGTATTTTGCCATGGATGAGGTTGAGGCTGGAAGGAACATTGCACTGCTTGGTTTTGAAGTTGCCAAAGCGCTCTTCCCCAACGGAAATCCTATCGGAGAGTACGTGAAGATCAAGAACCTGAAATACACCGTCGTCGGTATTATGAAAAAAGAGGGTGAGAGCTTCATGGGCTTTTCCAGCAACGACTATACGGTCATTATCCCTTACAATTCATTTAGGAAACTATACCTGACAGGCACGGGCGTATGGAACGAATTGCAATCAACGATCGGCGTGAAGGGAGAAGCATTTGATGTGGGCTTGGTTGAATGCGAAAACGAACTGCGTGGATTCCTAAGGATCAGGAGGGGGCTTCGACCGCTGCAAAAAGACAATTTTGCATTGAACCGACCTGAGGCAGTGGCCAATGTGATCGGTCAGATATTTGACGTCTTTAGCATAGCCGGATGGATTATCGGAGGATTCTCCATGCTGGTAGGCGGGTTTGGAATCGCCAACATCATGTTTGTTTCTGTAAAGGAGCGGACGAGCATCATCGGACTACAAAAATCGCTGGGTGCCAAGAATTACTTTATCCTCTTTCAGTTTTTGTTTGAGTCAATCTTCCTCAGCTTGATCGGAGGATTTGCAGGTCTCATCCTTGTTTATTTACTGACGTTTGCGCCCTTCGGAAGCCTGGAGGTGATACTTTCTATCAAGAATATTGTTCTGGGAATCGGGGTGTCTTCTGTCATCGGCATTGTTGCAGGAATCGTTCCGGCCGCGATGGCCGCCAGACTTGATCCGGTTGCCGCGATCCGGTCGAACTAGGCCTTGGTCATTGGGCATTAGGCCTTAGTCATTGGGGGCATCTCTTTCGGGTCTCAAGTCTCATTTGAGCAATCACCAAGGACCAGGGCTCAACTTATTCAACAACTTCCTTTTTGACCTCCGCGCCGCTTGCGATTCTCTCTTTTATTTTCTTTTCGAGTTCTTCCGAGAGTTCCGGATTGTCTTCGATCAATTGCTTTACGGCATCGCGGCCCTGTCCAAGTTTGTTTCCATTGTAGGAAAACCAGGAGCCTGATTTTTGGATGATGTTGAGTTCAACACCAAGGTCGACAATTTCACCTGCCTTGGAGATGCCCCTACCATACATGATATCAAATTCAACCACTTTGAAAGGGGGCGCCACTTTGTTTTTTACCACTTTCACTTTCACCCGGTTGCCTGTAATATCATCGGCGCCTTCCTTGATCTGGCCAATCCGGCGGATATCCAAACGGACAGAAGCATAAAATTTCAGGGCGTTACCACCAGTGGTAACTTCGGGATTGCCGAAGACAATGCCAATTTTCTCACGAAGTTGGTTAATGAATACGCATGCGCAGCCGGTTTTGCTGATGGTACCCGTCAATTTTCTTAATGCCTGCGACATCAGTCTTGCCTGGAGACCCATTTTGCTTTCACCCATTTCACCTTCGAGTTCACCTTTGGGAACCAGGGCGGCTACTGAGTCAATAACAATAATGTCAATAGCGCCTGATCGGATTAAATGCTCCGCAATTTCCAATGCTTGCTCACCATTGTCAGGCTGAGAGATCAGGAGGTTCTCCGTGTCAATACCCAATTTCTCGGCATAAGCTCTGTCGAATGCATGTTCTGCATCGATGAATGCTGCCAGTCCACCTTTCTTTTGCGCCTCTGCAATGCAGTGCATCGTCAAGGTCGTCTTTCCTGAAGATTCAGGTCCGTAAATTTCAGTTACGCGTCCCCGCGGAATGCCCCCAATGCCCAAAGCAATATCCAATCCCAATGACCCGGTGGAAATCGCCGGCACATCCATGACCTTTTGATCGTTCAATTTCATGACAGTGCCCTTCCCATAGGTCTTTTCGAGTTTGTCAATCGTCAGCTGCAATGCCTTTAATTTTTCTTTATTGTCGCTCATATCGTTGGTCGGTAGTAGTTTGTTTCGATGCCGGTCAAAGTCGGGGCCGAAATTACCACTTCGTGACCCAAATACGAAATGGTAATGGCGAATAGTTTCAGTGGCAAAACGGATTTAGAAACTTAAACTCATTGTAGCATAACGATTAACGTTTATCTATTTTATCTTGCACTTTAAGAATGCGGAGGCTTTTACTTCTATTTTTTCTGGGTTTAGGTCCCGTGTTGTCCTATGGGCAACTCGACAATCGCGTGTTTGAAGACCGTCTGATAGTCGAAGAAACCGACTCCAGCAAACTTTATTTCGGGATCAATGTCCTTGGCTTTGGCAAAGACAATGAATACGATAACTCCAATAACCCGGTCATTACAGGATATACCCTGTTCGGATATCAATTAAACCCTTACCTCAGCTACCATATTACCAAACATATACGCGTTGACGGCGGCATTTACCTTCAAAAAGATTTCGGCAATTCATCTTTTTCCACCATCGCCCCTACGCTTTCCTTGAAATACCAAAAGAAACATTTCTCGGCAATCTTCGGGAATCTTGAAGGCAGCCTGAACCACCGGCTCATCGAACCATTGTATGATTTTGAGCGCGTATTAAACAATCGCCTCGAAAACGGAATACAACTGCAGTTGATGCGGGATGATCTTTTTGTCGACGTGTGGGTTGACTGGCGGAAGATGATTTATGCGAACGATCCCCAACAGGAACAATTCACGACCGGGCTTAGTCTGAACAAAAGAATTATTCAATATGGAACGATGGAGGTAAGTGTCCCGGTCCAGATCGTGGCACACCACAAAGGGGGGCAAATCAACTTTCGAAGCCAGGGTCCGATTGAAAGCCTGTTTAACAGCGCTCTCGGATTGGAAGTAAAGCACCGGTCAACCGGCCTGGTGAGGGAGACCCGGCTCAGCGGATTTTATTCGTATTATAAGACCCTCACAAGCGAGTTGCTACAGCCATTTAAAGACGGATCCGGGGGCTACGTCAATGCCACCCTATCTACCAAATACGGCCTGGACGTGATGGGCAGTTACTGGGTAGGACATGAGTTTATTTCCGTTGAAGGCGGTAAAATTTATCCGTCGGTTTCATTTTTTAATGATGCAAGGCAACAGCATGTCATGAGGCTATTCATCCTGCGATTTCTTTATTCGATCAAAATCAGGGACGGCCTTTATGCGAGTGCGCGCATGGAGCCTTATTATGATTTTTCTTTCAAGAGTTTTCAGTATTCGTACGGTGTTTATCTCAATTTCCGGGATCGTTTCTTTTTATGGAAGCATAAGAAATTATGATTCGAAAGATCTTGATAACATTCGGGCTGGTGTTTGTCGTCCTGGTGATTTGGAATTGGTCGCTGGTGCTTTACGGAGTCGAACAAGGCATGGGTCAGGCTAAAATTATCTGGAATGCCCGCCCTGTTGAAGAGATGATGAAAGATCCAGGCTTCCCGGATTCGCTCAAAGCCAAGTTGGAGTTGATTGAAGCTGTCCGTAGGTTTGCCATCGATTCCCTGGGGATGAAGGATACCAAAAACTATAAAACGGTTTATGACCAGCGGGGCCATGAAGTACTTTGGGTGGTTACCGCATGCGAACCGTTTCAGTTAAAAGCAAAACTCTGGGTGTTCCCGATCGTGGGTTCCGTCCCGTACAAAGGATATTTTAACAAAGAAAAGGCGTTGGCTGAAAGCAAAGAACTGGAGCGCGGAGGATGGGATGTGAGTGTTCGTAATCCAGGCGGCTGGTCAACGTTGGGCTGGTTTACCGATCCTATTCTGAGTGGCATGCTCGAGCGAAATGAGGGGGATCTGGCGAGCCTGATCATCCACGAAATGGTGCATTCAACACTTTGGGTTAAAGACAGCGTTGACTTCAATGAGAACCTCGCCACATTTATCGGAGATACAGCCGCCTATCAATTTTTGTCGGTAAAATTCGGAAAAAATTCGAAGGAGTATTTCACCTACCTATTCGAAGACCTTGACTATCGCCACTACAGCAAACATATGTTGCGGGGTGCGACTGCCCTGGATAGTCTGTATCACACGTTCAAGGAGACCGATCCCGTAGACGAAAAGCGTAAGAAGAAGGAAGACTTTATCCGAAGAATCGTCAGCTCCATGGACACGCTTTCCCTGCACCGCGCAAAAGAGCCGTCCAAACGAATGGCCAGGCGGCTGCCCAACAATACATACTTTATGTCGTTTCGACACTATCAATCCAAGCTGAATATATTCAAGGAGGAGATGACCACTGAATTTCCAGGGGACCTCAAAGGTTACCTCCGGCACCTGGCCGGCAAATATCCACTGTAAACTGAAGATAGTCCGCAAAGCTTGCAAAGCATGAGTAAAGTCAATGTCATTTTTTCATTAAGGAATTGTTAAGAACGTAACACTGGTTTTTAATTCGCTTAATTTCTCTCTACTTTTAAACCATTATAAAAGCCGAACTATGGGCAATAAGCCATCGCAGAAAGTGCTGGTCGTTGATGACGAAGAGCCCATTTTGGAATTGTTGAAGTACAACCTGGAAAAGCAAGGATACGATGTGAAAATTGCCAGTGACGGATTCACCGGCGTTGAGTTGGCCAAGCGATTCCATCCCGATTTAGTGTTACTCGACATCATGATGCCAAAAATGGATGGGGTGGAAACCTGCCGCCAGCTCCGTGCCATTCCGGAATTGCAAAACACCTTTATCGTTTTTCTGACCGCCCGCTCGGAAGAGTACTCGGAGGTAGCCGCATTTGACGTCGGTGCCGATGATTATATCACCAAACCCATCAAACCGCGGGCGTTGATGAGTCGCATAAGCGCGCTGTTCAGAAGGGATTCAAAGAAAAAATCGACCGCCACTCAAATCACCGTTGGGAGTTTAACGATTGACCGCACCAGCTATACCATCAAAGTAAAGGGGAAAGAAATCAGTTTGCCAAAAAAGGAATTTGAACTTCTGTTCTTTTTGGCTCAAAATCCCAACAAAGTCTTTAGCCGGGATGATCTATTGCAGAATATCTGGGGCTCCGATGTCTATGTATTGGCCCGCACGGTAGATGTTCACATCCGCAAGGTTCGCGAAAAGATTGGAGATGATTATATTACCACCGTAAAAGGAGTGGGATATAAATTCAATCTCAATTAACCATGGTCTATAGTGCCCGTACGTTGGCGCTACTGCTGGCAGCCACCATTGCCCTTCTTACTGCACTTTTTCTTTCCCTCGTTCAGGGTACCGATGCGGATGCTTTGCTTGTAGCGGCGATTATCAGTTTTTCAGCCTCTTATTTGCTGATTTTTGTCGTCCTTGAATTCCTGATTTTCCGCGAAATCAACAAGATCTACAAAATGATGGGCAAGCTCCGGAAAAAAGAACTATCCGGCATTTCAAAAGAGAAATCCGGAGCGCTGAATCCGTTGCAGAAGATCAATGAAGAGATTTATTCTTTCGCCACGCTCAAACAAAAGGAAATCGATGAACTCAGAAAACTGGAGGCCTTCCGGAAGGAATTTATTGCTGACGTTTCACATGAACTGAAGACCCCCATTTTCGCAGCCCAGGGTTTTGTACACACGTTGCTCGACGGAGCAGTAAATGACAAGAATGTCAGGAACAAGTTTTTGAAAAAGGCGGCCAGAAGTCTCGATGGCCTGGATGCCCTCGTTCAGGATTTACTCACCCTTTCACAGATCGAGACGGGCGATATCAAAATGCATTTTGAGAACATCGACCTCCAGAAGCTTTGCCGCGAGGTGATAGAGCAGTTTGAGGAAAAAGCAGAAAAGAAAAAAATCAATTTACGACTCGATGAGCACCATTCGAAGATCATGGTCTATGCCGACATGCAGCGGATCACGCAGGTAGTGACCAACCTGGTTTCCAATGCGATCAATTATACGCTGGAAGGAGGAGGCGTGGTTGTCAGTTTCGACACGGGAAAAAAGAATGTGACTACCTTTGTCAGCGATACAGGAGAAGGAATTCCTCCACAACATTTACCCCGGATTTTTGAGCGCTTTTATCGCGTAGATAAGAGCCGCAGTCGCGAAAAAGGCGGAACCGGCCTTGGCCTGGCCATCGTAAAACACATACTCGAAGGCCACGACTCGCGGGCCGAGGTCGATAGCAAAATGGGAAAGGGATCGACCTTTAGTTTTAAACTCCCCAAGTCAAAACCGGATAGCGTTCCCGACGACTCAGAATAGTCATTAGTCATTGGGCCTTAGGCCGACATTGGTCATTGGTGGATTCGGCCAAGGTCTGAAGTCTCAGGCTTGCCGCCGAAGCTTTTCAGTGTAGTCGGCCCTCAAGGTCGGAAGCAAGAAGTAAGGAGCAAGAAGCAAAAGGTCAAGAGTATGAAGTTGAGAAGTAAAAGACTAATGACCAAGGCCCAATGACCAAGAACCGAGGCCAAATGACCCGCTTACTGATTACCGATCACCGATTTACCGATTACCTTACCTCCTCCCCCGGTTTCGTTTTCCAGCGCTCGTGCATCCAAACCCATTGCTCCGGGTGTTTTCTTACCTGTTCTTCAATAAATCGCGTATAATTTTGCGTATTCAAAATCATGTCGCGCTCCTCATCACCACTCTTAACAAGCGGAATCTCAGGAAGAATATGCATGTGCTGAAGGCCCTTTTCCAAATAAATATAAGTGGGCACTATGGCTGCCCCTGTCTTGAGTGCCAGGATGGCAGCACCTACCGGTGTGGCTGCTGGAAATCCAAAGAAATCAACAAACCAGCTATTAACTATTGAATACTGATCAATAAGAATCGCTACGGAACCGCCTGTCAAAAGCGCCTTGATCAGGCGCATCGTTTCCTTCCCCCGCTCAATTGCCACGGCCCCATGGGCATTGCGATAATCAAATAATAATTCGTTTAGCCGGTCGTCTTTCAACGGTGTGCCAATAATATTGGGTTTTAACCCGTGCAGCGACATCACGGTAATCTGCAGATCAAAGGCCCCCAGGTGGCAAGTGAGAAAAATGACGCCCTTGCGTTTAGCGGTGGCTTTTTCAAAATTCTCATAACCGTGCACCACGAGGAATTTGTCAAGATCGGCCAATGTCCGAACTGCGCGTGCGCGCAGAATTTCTCCGCCATTTTTGCCGAGCATCCGATACATCTGTTTACTCAATTGAATAATTTCCCGATCCGATTTTTCATTGCGGTAAGCTAATTTTAAATGGTCAATAGCACGCTTTCTCGATTGAACCGTGAATACATAGGCCACCCTTCCTAAAAAACCGCTGAAGGCCAGCCAGGATGTCCGGGGCATACGATTGGAAATGAAAATGAGAAAACGGACGAAATAATAGATCGCAGAATACTTCAATCTTTTTAAGAGGGGACGGTTTTCCATAAAATCGAGTGCTAAGATAACGGTAGGTTTGGTTAATTTTAAATTCAAGTCCTGCATCCATGAAAAAGCTGTATCTCATCCGTCATGCTAAATCCAGTTGGGACAACCCGGAGCTCCGCGATGTGGACCGCCCTTTAAACAAGCGCGGTCTCAAGGACGCACCGCGCATGGGGGAACGCCTGAAAGCGCGCAAGGTTCACCCCGGAATGATGATATCCAGCCCCGCAGCCAGGGCGCGGATGACATGCCAGGAGATTGCCAAAGTACTCGCTTTTGCCGCTGACAAAATCCACATTGAGAAACGATTGTATCACGCCAATGAAGATCAATGGTTGACGGTGCTGCGGGAATTGGAGGATCTCCCCAGCCAGAAAGAAATTACCATGATGTTTGGTCATAATCCGGGTCTCACTGAGTTTGCCAACCGCCTGCTTGGCGAGACCATTGATAACATTCCAACCTGTGGTGTCGTTGGCGCTGAATTGAATATCAAGTTGTGGAAAGAAGCTGCCTGGGGTTGCGGTGAAATGAAGTTCCTTGATTTCCCAAAAAAGTGACCATGATTTGTGCGACTAATATGATTGACATAATTGAGAACTTTGATTCCAGAGATTTATTTTGGTCCAAAATACTTTTTTTACCATCAAGACACAAATTGAATAACGTTCCCGCTTAATCATAAAATCATGAATCGGTTTGCCTTGTTTTGCTATTATTTTCTCCTCCTGGCCAGTATCATCACGAGCACTGTAGCGTGTAAAAAAGAGGCGGCGATTGACAGTGCGGACATCATAGAGACGAAGCCTGCGGTGCTTACGGCGACTTCCGTAACGGTAAACGACAATATCGGAGGGTACTATATTGCGCTGCCTGCGCGATATGATTCAACCACAAAAAAATATCCCATGCTGGTTTTTCTTCATGGCTCGGGTGAAATGGGCAATGGGACAACGAATCTTCCCAGCGTACTCAGCAATGCGACGCCCCGGTTGCTCAACCAAAAGACCTTTCCTCCGTCCTTTACCGTCGATGATAAAAGTTATTCTTTTATTGTTGTCATACCCCAATTCAAGCGGTGGCCATCCGCAGGGGATGTCAATAGTTTGATCGATCAGATTGTCAGTAAATTCAGGGTTGATCCGGCACGCTTATATTTATCGGGGCTAAGCATGGGGGGTGGCGCTACCTGGGACTACGCAGCCGCTTATCCCAAACGTTTGGCGGCCATCGTTCCGATTTGCGGCGCCTCGAGCCCAAATGACAACAGTTGTAAGGACATCGCAAGCGCTAATCTGCCGGTATGGGCGTTTCACAATAATGACGATGGAACTGTGGCCCCCGTCAACTCGGTCGATTATGTAAATAAGATAAACAGCAACAACCCATCCGTGAAGGCCCGATTAACCTTGTGGCCGACCGGAGGCCACGATGCGTGGACAAAAGCTACGGACCCTGCCTATAAAGAAGACGGCAAGAACATGTACGAGTGGATGCTGCAATATAGCCGGTGATTTGCGAATTGAGAGCTGGCACAGAGGATGAGTGGTCAGTAAAAGTCTGTTTATATCCTTAGAGGATGTACTCACTCAGGTCTTTGTTTTTTACAAATCCTTGCAACTTTTCCTTCACCATCGCTTTTGTAATCCGGATCGTAGCTGGCGCCTGAATCTTGTCAGGAACATCAAAGAGGAACTCGTTCAGTAACTTGCTCATGACGGTTTGCAGCCGGCGTGCGCCAATATTCTCAATTTC
>JBGPGZ010000003.1:0-31997 GCA_041484175.1 Cyclobacteriaceae bacterium
AGGGTTGAGATCTTGCGTGAGCTTCGACTGGGTATTTTTGATGTTTTGGTTGGCGTGAATCTACTCCGGGAGGGTCTTGACCTGCCGGAGGTTTCACTGGTGGCTATTCTGGACGCCGATAAAGAAGGCTTTCTCCGAAATCAGCGATCCCTGGTTCAGACCATTGGCCGGGCAGCCCGCAATGTAAATGGGCGGGTCATCATGTATGCCGATACGGTCACCGAATCAATGCAAAACGCCATCGATGAAACCGATCGCAGAAGAAAGGTCCAGCAGGACTATAACGTCGCCAATGACATTACCCCGACTACCATTATCCGGTCTCAAAAATCAATTTTGGGTCAGACCAAAGTGGCTGACTCCAAAAAGTCGATGAAACGTTATTACATCGAAGATGAAGAAAAGTCCCTGGCCGCCGATCCCGTTGTCGCCTATCTAAGCAGAGAAGAATTGGTGAAAATGTCAGAGCGCACAAAAAGGGAAATGGAAAAGGCAGCGAAGGAATTGGAATTCATGGAGGCCGCCCGTTTACGCGATGAATACCTGGCGATCCAAAAGATGATTGAAAATAAAAAATAGAAACCCGTTCATAAATGAAGTTATCCAGGTTCAAGTTTAAATTATCTAATCCTAAAATTTTATCATGAAAAAATTAGCGATCTTCTTTTTGTTGGTTGGATATGCCCAGGTCTCCAAAGCCCAAAACGCCAACGATATCATGGTGGGTGGAGGAATTGATCTCATAAAGACTGACCTCTACAAAGGGTTTGATAAAGCGCAGGTAGGATTCGAGGCAAACTACTTTGTAGTCAGGCATTTTGCGGTGGGCGCGGGTGCAGAATGGTGGACTGGTCGGAGAAACTCCTTTGTCATGGGCATGCGCTGGTATGCTGACGACAAGATTTTTCTTCGCTTTCGAGGACTGATTGGCGCCAACGATGCGTCCCTGGGGGCGGGGTGGTCACAACCCATCCATGAGAATTGGCGTCTTGAGGCAATCGGTGATTTTTATTTTAGAGGAGATTTTGCGCTCCGTGCAGGAGTAAGTTTCATCATTCCCTAACGGGGGATTTTTTTGACGACACAATATTTTATCTCATGATGTCCCCGGCAGAATTGTATCCATGAACCCCACCCAGTACTCGGTCATCATTCCGGTTTACAATCGTCCGCATGAAGTTGCGGAACTACTGGAAAGTTTAACCCATCAAACCTACAAGGACTTTGATGTGATCCTGGTAGAAGACGGATCTTCGATAACCAGTGAAAGAGTGTTTGAAAAATATTCCAGCCAACTTTCTCTAAAGTATTTCTTTAAGCCCAACTCCGGTCCCGGGCCCAGTCGTAATTTTGGATTTGAAAAGGCAACTGGAAACAATTTTGTTCTTTTTGATTCCGATTGCACAATCCCGTACCGGTATTTTGAGTCCGTAGAACAATCGATGATTCAAAATCCGTTGGACGCCTGGGGTGGACCGGACCGGGGGCATAAAGATTTCAAAGCGATTCAACGGGCCATGGCCTATACCATGGGGTCCGTTCTTACGACCGGTGGCATACGCGGAGGTCTGGCCCGGGGCTTTCAGCCGCGTAGTTTTAATATGGGTATTCGCCGGGAAGTATATCAAAGAATCGGAGGTTTTCACTTTGATCGTTTTGCGGAAGACATTGAGTTTAGCGTTCGCATGAAGAAAGCAGGATTTCGGATTGGCCTCATCCCGGAAGCTTATGTATATCACCGCCGCAGGACCGACTTTAGTCAGTTCTTCAGACAAGTTTCAAATTTTGGAGCGGGCCGGGTGATGGTTGGAAAAGCACATCCAGGACAAGTAAAAATCACGCATTGGTTTCCGGCTCTTTTCCTAATAGGTCTCCTGCTGCTACCGGTTGTTGCCTTCATATCCTTACCCCTTGGATTGGCCGGTTTGATGGCCTACATGGCTTATTTGGTAGTCGTGAGCATAGATGCTTGGTTCAAGACAGAATCAATAGCGGTCGCCTTATTGAGCATTCCCGCGACCCTGATCCAACTGACAGGATATGGAAGCGGCTTTCTAAAGCAAAAGCTCAAATCTGGATACCTTTCCAGCCCCATTTAGGCGCCCTTCGGGGCTTGAAAATTTGAAGTTTTTGGGTAATATTGGGTTAACCATCAAGTGCTTTCCTACATGAAATCACACTACTCATTGAGCTTACTCTTCCTATTAGCTTGCTTTTCTGCGTTTTCACAAGACAAATCGACCCCGGCTCCACTTTCTCAAGGCTACTATATTACAGTCGCCGCTTATCGTCCAGGTCAGGAGGGATTTGTTGACCGGTATATAGCCAGGCTTAATCAAACAGGACTTCACGCAAAGGCTGGATACGACTGGAAGCGCAAGTTTTACCTTGTCTACCTGGACTATTATACTGATTTCAATGAGTCCATTCGCGAAATGTTGAAGACCCGAAAACAGGGCGGCTTCACGGACGCCTGGGTCCGCGTCATGAAGGGCGAGATGATGAGTGAAAAAATTGATTTACTGGTTGAAAATAAGACTGTTGAACCGGCACCGTTAGAAGAAAAAGTTACGGCCAAGGCGGAAGAAACAAAGCCGGTGGAAGAAAAAAAGCCGGCCGAGGAGGCAAAGGAAATTGTTTCCGTTTCCCAGCGCCCCATGATCAGCAATACGAGCAATTCCGTGACGATCGACGTAGTAGAAAATCCAAAAGCGGATCCGGTTTACCGGCCACAGATTTTGACGAATACCCCCGTCTTCTTAAGCCTGTTTAATCCAACCAACAACAAACTGGTGCAGGGCGATGTAGAGGTCATCGACGGCGACAGGCACAAGTTGATCACGAAGGTAAAAGGCAATGATTATCTGACGTTGCCTGATCCCAAGAATAAGTCAGGGAAGTTGTTCCTTATCTGCAACTCGTTTGGGTATCGCAAAGTGCAGCACGAGATCAATTACAAGAGCACGGAAGCGGATACCTTGCAGCCCTACGTCTCGCTGGTCGGCAATTATTACATGATCAGGTTCGACATGGTGCGGATCCATCGCGGTGATATTGCCACGCTTTACAATGTATATTTTTATAACGATGCCGCCGTCATGCTCCCGGAATCCAAATACGAACTGAATAGTTTGCTGAGCATGATGAATGAGAATCCCAACTATCGCATCCGGCTCCACGGTCACACTAACGGAAGCGCCCACGGTAAGCTCATCACCATGGGGGAAAGCAACAATTTCTTTGAGCTGACCTCCGATGTAAAAAGGGGCGTTGGATCGGCGAAGGATCTTTCGCGACGGCGTGCGGAGGTAATCAGGGATTGGTTATTGGCGAACGGTGTCGCAAGCAACAGGATGGATATAAAAGCCTGGGGTGGCAGCAGGATGATCCACGACAAGAACAGCGTCCATGCCCGCAAGAACGTTCGGGTGGAAGTAGAAGTTCTGGATGAATAGCTTATTGATTTCTTGTTCAATCACACGCATCTTTAACAATAGGTAGTCTCCCTATTTTTTCAATAATTCACCAAACAAAATGAACTACCAATGAAACAAGTCTTGAGGAGCTTATTGCTGATCATCAATTATAAGACCTTCGTTGTCACAACGCTATCAGTCATCTCCACGTATGTTTGCTTTCATCTTGGCCTCACCGCCAAATTTCCCGACATGCTGGTAGGCGTGGCCATCGTTTTTCCCGTGGTATTCTCGATTGGATCGGCCTATACCCGCAGGGAAACAGCCTTGCAACGTCTGGCGGACTTTCGCGGTCACGCGGTTGCGGTCTTTTTTGCAACACGCGACTGGACGACTCAGAAAGAAAACGATTTACCCGCGCGGACCAAACAAGTAGTCAGGGAGATGATGGTGATGATGAAGGACATCTTTAAGATCCATGACCGGGCCGGATGGATGGAGCAGGAGAAAAAAATGTATCAAAAATTTTCAATCCTGTCAACCATTACTATGGAAATGAGGAACTATGGCGTGCAAAGTGGGGAAATATCGCGTGTGAGCCAATATGTCTCTAAAATGATCATCGCCTTCGACAATATGAAGATCATACACAATTACCGTACTCCGGTCACCTTGCGGGCGTACAGTAAGGTCTTTATATATACCTTCCCCATAATTTACGGTCCGTATTTCGCGAGCACGTTTAGTGAATTCTCTTCACAACTTGAATTCGTGATGCCCGTATTGTACAGCTTCATTCTGGTGAGTCTTGACAACATTCAGGACCACCTCGAAAATCCTTTTGATGAGGTCGGGGAGGATGATATTTCGATTAATGTAGAAGAAACTACGCAGCTATTACAAAGCTAGTCAGCAAAGGAAATCATTATTTCCTGACGTCTTTGATAGCAATACCCAGCTCGTCCAGCTGTTCTTTTGAAATAGCCGAAGGGGTCTCAATCATCACATCGCGGCCCGCATTGTTTTTCGGAAACGCAATAAAGTCGCGGATCGAATCAGCGCCGCCAAATAAGGAGCACAGTCTGTCAAACCCAAAGGCGATGCCACCGTGCGGAGGAGCGCCGTATTCAAAGGCCTCCATCAAGAAGCCGAACTGTTCTTTGGCTTCTTCCTCCTTAAAACCGAGCTTTTTGAACATCAATTGCTGGGTCGGACGGTCGTGAATCCGGATTGACCCACCTCCAACTTCTGTCCCGTTAATAACCATATCATAAGCGTTGGCCCTCACTTTGCCTGGATCCGACTCCAGCAATGCGAGGTCTTCCCGTTTTGGCGAGGTAAACGGATGATGCATCGCATGATAACGTTTGGTTTCTTCACTCCATTCAAGCAGCGGAAAATCCAGTACCCAGAGGGCAGCAAATTTATTTTTATCGCGTAGTCCGAGCTGGTCAGCGACGTGGAGCCGAAGTTCATTTAATGCTTTTCGGGTTTTTTCAGCTTCCCCGGCGAGTACCAGCAGCAGATCGCCCGGTTCAGCATGAAACTTTTGAGCCCACCGGTTAAGTTCAGATTCGTCAAAGAATTTATCGACCGAAGATTTGAATGTTCCTCCGGCCTCGAAGCGCACATAAACCAATCCCTTGGCACCGACCTGGGGTTTCTTTACGAATTCGGTAAGCTCGTCCAATTGCTTGCGTGTATACCCCGCGGCCCCCTTGGCGCATATTCCCACGACGATCTCAGCCTGGTCAAACACAGCAAATCCCTTACCCTGAGCAACATCATGAAGTTCCACAAATTTCATTTCAAAACGGGTGTCGGGCTTATCCGACCCGTACTGCCGCATCGCATCCTGGTAAGTCATGCGTGGCACGGATGGGATATCGACGCCTTTTACACTTTTAAACAAATGCCGGATAAGGCCCTCAAAGGTGTTGAGAATATCTTCCTGCGTGATAAACGCCATTTCACAGTCGATCTGCGTAAATTCAGGCTGCCGGTCGGCCCTCAAATCTTCATCACGAAAGCACTTGACGATTTGATAATAGCGGTCAAAGCCCGATACCATCAAAAGCTGCTTGAATGTCTGCGGCGATTGCGGCAGCGCATAAAACTCACCGGGCTGCAGACGTGAGGGCACGACAAAGTCGCGGGCACCTTCGGGTGTAGATTTGATCAATACCGGTGTTTCGACTTCAATAAATTGCAGGCTATCCAGGTAGGCGCGAGTCTGTTGCGCCATTTTGTGGCGTAACTGCAAACTTTCCCGGACACTGGTTCTTCGCAGATCCAGGTAGCGATACTTCATCCGCAGATCCTCTCCGCCATCGGTGTTGTCTTCAATCGTAAAAGGAGGAACTTTCGAAGGATTCAGGATCTCAAGGCTTGCAACACTGATTTCGATATCACCGGTAGTCATCTTGTCGTTCTTGGAAAGGCGCTCTACAACAGTGCCCTTGACCTGAACAACATATTCGCGGCCGAGTTGCCGGGCCGTCTGTAAAAGTTCAACCGCGGATCTTCCCTCCTCGAGGAATAATTGTGTAATCCCATAGCGGTCGCGAAGATCGATCCACAGCAGACTGCCTTTATCCCTCAGCCGTTGCACCCACCCCGTCAGGGTTACCTGTTTATTTACATCGTTGATCCGCAGTTCACCGCAAGTGTGCGTTCTTAACATAAGTTTTTGATTAAATTGGAGTCCAGCCTGTTGCAGACGGCCGCGAATTTAACGGGGATTTCGTTGATTTCCATCATTTTTAACACAGATATGAAGAAGCTTTTCCTTGCTGCACTATTGATCCCTGCTGTCGCCTGGGTCCCCGTCAAACTCATCAAGACGAAAGTTGCTGAAGGCATCACGGTTTCTCTGCCCAGGGAACTAAAACGAATGAGTCCGGAGGATATCGCCACCCGCTACCCATCTGTTCGTGCACCCCTGGGGTCTTTTAGCGACCTTGACCGCCTGGTGGACTTCAACGTCAACATTTCCGCTACGCAATGGCCAGATACGGACCTGGACCTTGCAAAAAAATTTTTCAGAGCGGGCATCTACAATCTTTATGACCGCATCGAAATGATAAGTGAAGGCATCGTGGACGTTCACAAAAAGAAATTCATCTATTTTGAATTTGAATCGCGCATTAACGGCAGCAAATTCAAAATAGGCGATCAGCAGGCCGTTTTTCATTACACTTATATTCAATATCATGTGGAACCCGGTCGCGCGCTTGTCTTTTCCTTCTCCTGCCTGAAGGACCAACAGGAGCAGTGGCAGCCTACAGCACGGGCTATCATGAAAAGTGTAAAAATGAAGTAACCCGTGCTCCGGATTTAATCATGCTACGTTCAAAATATTATTTTCAACTTCAATATGGACTTATACACCGATGAGTACTTCATGCGGGAAGCCCTGAAAGAAGCAAAACGGGCGTTTGAAAATGGGGAAGTGCCGGTCGGTGCGGTGATCGTTTGCCAAAACAAGATTATTGGAAGGTCACACAACCAAACCGAACAACTCACCGATGCCACGGCGCACGCAGAAATGCTCGCAGTAACGGCCGCAGCCAACTATCTTGGCTCGAAATACCTGACCGATTGCTCCCTCTATGTTACGCTGGAGCCGTGTGTCATGTGCGCCGGTGCGCTCAACTGGACTCAGCTGCAGAAATTGGTTTTTGGTGCAGATGACGTTCAGCGTGGCTTTACGCTGGTGGCCACCCCGCTCTTGCACCCGAAGACGGAAATTGTAAAGGGGGTAAAAAAAGAAGAATGTAAAGAATTGATTGACAGGTTTTTCAAAAAGATACGGGAAACTTAATTCAAAAAATTTGACCCTCCTTTAATTTTCAGGACATTTAGTGAACAATTAATGTTACGACAATGGCAATGGAACTCAAAGGAAAAGTAATTCAGATCCTGCAACCGGTAACCGGGATGGGCAAAAAGGGTCAATGGAAAAAGCAGGAATTCATTGTGGAAACACAGGCCCAATATCCCAAAAAGGTTTGCTTGTCAGCCTGGGGGGATAAGATTGATCAGTTCAACCTGGTAGCTGGCGAGGTCATCAGCGTTTCCGTTGATTTGGAGAGTCGCGAATATAATGGCCGCTGGTATACGGAAGCACGGGCCTGGAAAATTGAAAAAAATGGTGGCGGTCCGGTGTCTGCTCCTCCGGTTGGTGAGGAGCCGTTTGAGGCTTCCTCCGGAGGGGCCACAGACGATCTGCCGTTTTAGGTCAAAAAAAAGACCCGCCGCAGTCAGCTAAATTCGGCACACCAATTTCAAGAACACCTGAAACAGGGGTACCTCAACTGTAAAGTATTCAGTTAACTATGGAGAAGGGTTGCCGGAGCAAAGGCTCAGGAACTGACACGGATCTTCTTGCGACCCTCATCAATCCGTTTGCCGTTCTTGTGTTCACCCAGGATGATGACGTCCTTGGTTGTTTCGTATTGACGAGCGGCCTGCATCATGGCTTGCTCGCTGTCGCGAATAATAATGGTGCCGGATTTTGCTCCCTTGTTGCGAATTTCAATGTAAAAGCCGTCTTTTTTCTTCTTTGGTAATATCGGGGGTCTTCCCATGCTATAAATTGGTTAAAAACGTGGTCCTAAAATCTAAAAACATCATTTAATTCAAAACCACGTTCTTTATCCTAAAGTTCAGCACGGGTGATGAGATAATGAGCGGCGCGAAGATACGGCTTTTATTTGAGTTTTGGTCTATCCGATCTGATGGTAGCGCCTAAGGCTAAATCAAGTCCTTCGAATTTGACGAGCGGCATCGATTGAAAGACCATGAAATGACTCTTTTCTATTCTTCATCAATCGACCCGGCGTCCCTTGTCGATTTGGTCAATCGTTAAAACTTCTCCTCGATCCCCAACCCGAACAATGCGAAATCATACTTCACAGGGTCCCCTGGATCAAGTCTCTTCAGGTTTGCCGTCAGCTCAACGGCCGATTTCCAGTTCACTTGTTTTCCACCCATCAATTTGAGTTTCCGCGCGACGCGCTCAACATGCACGTCGCACGGGCAGATTAGTTGGGCTGGGGAAATATTTTTCCATAGTCCGAAATCAACTCCTTTATTATCGCATCTCACCATCCACCGCAGAAACATGTTTATTCGTTTGCACGCCGACTTGCGCTCAGGAGTAGCGATATGCTTCCTGGTTCTCGATGGATACACCAGGGAAAAAAATACACGGTGAAAATTAATTAACCCGGGTTCAATATTTACTTCATGCCTCGGTACCCGAAAAAGGTCCTCCAGCGACTCATGCCTTTTGAAATAGTGGCTTAAGAATTTTATAAAGTAAAGCGTATCCGTACCGTTAAAAGTACGGTGCTTAAATTTCTCAAACCGGTTCAGGTCCCTCGCCTGATGGTGAAGTAGGAAATCATGGGGAGAATTCTCCATCAACGCAAGCAGTTGGTTGCTTTTGTTGATGATCGTGACGCGCTGACCCCACGCCAGAACCGCCGCGAAGAGTCCGGCTATCTCAATATCCTGTTTCTTTTTGTATTGACGCGGAATCGAGATGGGGTCTGTTTCAATAAAGACAGGCCGATTGTATTGATCCACTTTCGCATCAAGAAAGGCTTTGAGATCGGGAGCGTCAATGATCGATTTTTTCACGACTTGATCTTAATTTTTAATTTCCAATTACCAATAGTCACCCATTACGAATATTAAAAATCGTGATTCCCAGCGATCTTGTTTAGTTCCGTAGGAACGAAGTATTGGTAACCATGAATAGTCAAGCCTATCAAGTTCCGTAGGAACGGAATATCATAATTATCCGTGTGGCGATTGCGGACAAATTGACCTTATTTGTAGTACGTCACCTCAACTCTGAATTTTGGGTCAATTGCCCCGAGCCGGTCATATGCGGACTTTGAAATCTTTATTACAAGTTTATCATTGATTCCCGTTTCCGGCAAGGGGCCCACGACACGCACGAATACTTCGCGGTTATTTAGTTCATTGCGCACCTTAAGGATGGTGCCTTCCTTGGCAGTACGATGAAGCGCGAGGTATTTCCTGTTTCCTTCCGTGCCTTCAATTAATTCCGCCAGCCCCCCTTCTTTCACTTCGTCAGACCCAAAGACGCGTTCCGAAACCCGGACCGTATTGTCCCTGTTTTCCTGTTTCACCTCCTCTTTTCCCAAAACAGGTTGCTTGACTTCCTCGGATTTCACTTCCACCTTGTTTACAGACCTGAAGCCATTGGAGCTGACAATCAACAGCTGGCCTACCTTTACTTCATCTCCCGGCAAGCTATTCCAGTCTTTAAGTTGCTGAACCGTGACGCCCCATTTCCTGGCAATGGAGTACAAAGTCTCTTTGCCTTCTACCAGGTAGGTCCCCGGTGTTGTTTTCGTTTCCTGCGGTTCCGCAGGCTGCTTCATTACAGAAGATTTTTTCTTAATGATCAGTTCCTGACCAAGTGATAGCGTGTTGTTGCTTAGGTTATTCCAGGTCTTCAGATCGTCGACCGAAACATCATAAAGTTTTGAAATAAAGAACAACGTCTCCTTTGCGGCCACTTTATGGATTGTACCTTCTGCGGTCTGCACTTTGGCCCTGGGTACATAGGGAATTTTCATCAATTGCCCGGTTTCCAAACCGGAGCCAGCCGTCGGATTAAATTCCAGAATCGATGTTATCGGAGTCCCATAACGCCGCGAAATCCCGTACAGCGTTTCGTGCTCACTTACCTGATGAATGATAAACATCTTGCCGTTGATGGTCTCCATACGCAGAGAATCAGCGGGAAGGTCCGGATGGGACCAGGTGATGATAGTTAAAAAAATGACGTTGACCATAGTTTAAACAATGCGAAAAGTTACCAATTCCTTTTAAATCTTTGAACAAACTCGCCTCTAAACCTAAAGAAATTAATACAGCGCTTTTTCTGCCAAAGAACTGCTATTTTTATACAAAAAAGCAAGGATTATGAGGATGGGAAAATTTTTCGCTGTTGGGTTGGTTTGCCTGGCCTTTGGCAGTGTTTTGGGGCAAACGAAAACAAAGGTAATGGTGATGGAGATCAAAGCCGAGATTGACCCCAGAATGACCCGTTACGTTGAACTGGCGCTGGAGCACGCTGAAAAAACAAATGTCAACTATGTGATTGTGGAAATGGATACCTATGGAGGCGTGCTTACCGATGCCAAAGAAATCGTGGACATGATCATGGGTCTCAAAAAACCGATCTGGGTCTTTATCAATTCGGATGCTGCTTCTGCAGGAGCCCTTATTTCCATTGCCTGCGATAGCATCTATATGTCTCCGGGAGCAAGCATTGGAGCGGCGACCGTGGTGGAAGGTGGGAGCGGACAGGCTGCGCCCGATAAGTACCAATCGTATATGAGATCGATCATGCGGTCGACTGCTGAAGAGAATGGGCGCAATCCGAGGATTGCCGAAGGCATGGTCGATGAGCGAATTGTCATCGATAGCATAAAGCAGGCGGGTAAAGTGATCACGTTCACAACGTCCGAGGCCATAGCGAATGGATATTGTGAAGCAAAGGTGCAATCCATCAAAGAGATTCTCGAGCGCAATAAAATTGAAAATTATGAAATCGAGACGTTTCACCTCGGCGTGGTTGATAAAGTCATTGCCATTTTCCTGAACCCGTTCATCAGCGGAATACTGATACTCATCATTCTCGGTGGAATTTATTTTGAGCTGCAAACTCCGGGGGCCGTGTTTCCCATTCTGGCAGCACTCGTCGCCCTGGTATTGTATCTTGTTCCATACTACCTCAACGGCCTTGCGCAATACTGGGAGATCATCGCGTTGTTTGTGGGTATCCTGCTCCTGGCCGCCGAGATATTCGTCATTCCCGGATTTGGTGTAGCCGGTGTTGCGGGTATCGCGCTGACGATTAGTTCGCTCGTGCTGATCATGTTGAATAATGATTTCTTCAATTTCGAGTTCGTTCCCTTCGGCGACATGGTCGTGGCGGCGGTTGTCGTCTTCGGCGGAGTAGCGGGTGGTGTTTTACTCCTCTTTTTTGGAGGTGCCAGGCTCAGCCAGACTGGCGCATTTAAAAGAATTGCTTTGATGGAGACGCAGGGCAGCTCGCAAGGCTACTCCGTAAACACATTTGAAATTTCTCTAGTCGGAAAAAGAGGAACGGCGTACACGGTGCTGCGTCCGAGCGGCAAGGTAATGATCGACGAACAGGTTTATGATGCGTTCACGCGCGGAGACTATGTTGAAAAGGGTGAGGTGATAGAAGTCCTTGCAACCGAAGGAGTCACCCTCAAAGTAAAGAAGGTCTGAACCAACTTTTTTCTACCGTTACTGGAGTGTGCTTATGGCTAAAAAAAGAAATGAATGCAATAACCAGAATAAAAAGGAACAACAAAGAGATATTGGTAGTCGACTTTTCCAACTGCAAAGAGGAACAGATGATCAAAATAGTTTCCGAAGTAAGGAGTTTATTAATTGCCGAGAACAAAAAACAATTGATCTTATCGATATTTAACGAAAAGAGTTACCTGACGCCCAAATTCATGAGGCATTTTGAGAAAGACAAAAGAGAAGCAATTCTTTTTATTGAGGACCAAGCGGTCATAGGATTCAATCATCCAAAAATGATGATTCTTAAAGCGTACAATTTCTTTTTTAACAGAGACATTAAGGCTTTCAACTCCCAGGAAGAAGCGATTCGTTATTTATTAGATGACTTTAAACCGAGCAAGGTTTCCCCCGCTGCATAAAATCCAATACGTGAAAATTGAAAATCCACGAAAATCGCTGATTCGGACCCTGGGTGTAATACCCGCTCGGTACGCATCCACGCGCTTTCCCGCTAAGCCCCTGGCCGACATTGCCGGTAAATCTTTGATCCAACGGGTTTACGAACAAGCAAAAAAAGCATCCGGCCTTGTCCGCGTAGTGGTCGCTACCGATCACAAAAAAATATTGGATCATGTGATCGCATTCGGAGGAGAAGCTTGTATGACTTCCGAAAGTCATCCCAGCGGCACAGACCGATGCTTTGAAGCACTTACGCTGCAATCGGACCAATTCGACTACATCATTAACATCCAGGGAGATGAACCCTTTATCGCGCCAGAGCAAATTGACCTGCTGGCCTCCTTGCTGGACGGCAACGTTGAATTGGCAACACTCATAAAGGCAATCGAAAGCGAAGACCAGCTTTTTGATCCGAATGTGGTTAAAGTAGTTTCCAACAAAAACAACGAAGCCATCTACTTTTCCAGGTCTACCATTCCACATCTCAGGAATGTTCCTGAGAAAGATTGGTTCACCCGCCAAACCTTTTACAAACATATTGGCATGTATGCCTACCGGGCGGATGTCCTTCTTAAGATTACGCAGTTGAAAATTTCCGATCTGGAGAGTGCCGAATCCCTGGAGCAATTGCGGTGGATTGAAAACGGTTTCAAAATCCACGTGGCAAAGACGACCATCGAGACTATGGGAGTTGACACGCCGGAGGACCGGGAGAAGGCGATTGCCTATCTCAGTTCCAATTGACCTTTTTCAGGTGCAGTTTTTCGATCGCAAATTTTTCAGTTTCACGCTCGACGCTGCCCAGATCTTTTGATCTAACCATGGAACCGATTACATGGTGCCCCGCTTCTGGAATCGGAACGGCTGTCTTTAATGAATCCGGTGTACCTAATTCCCGGTTCATCTCCAGCATGGTGCTTACCTCGACAACAAGATCCTGCTCCTGCTCATTTTTATAATAGTACAATGTCAGGGAGGGGCATTTTATTTTGTTGAACGTTTCTTTGGTCATTTTCTCTTCCAGCAATTCTTCCAATTGAACGATCGCCTCGATCCGATACGGATTATTCCAATATTGATCCACCAGGGAGTCTTTCGGAAATGATTGGTATCTCCCACCGATCACCAACCTGGCGATTTGCAACCCCCAGGGATCATTGAGCAACCAGGCATTCGGGTCATGAAGGGATATATTGGGTGACATATTCACCAAGGCAAACACATCCTCCGGATATTCCGCAGCCAGCATGAGCGCCATGGTTCCTCCGGTGGAGGTGCTCATCACAATCACTTTTTCTCCAATGGCCTTTCCAATGGCCAGGGCCTCTTTTGTGCTGGCCCACAACCGGTCCGGCGTGAAATTCAAAAGCTGTTCGGTTGTATCAATTCCGTGATCTGCGAGGCGAGACAGGTACAAATTGCATCCAAATTCCTTTGCAAACTTCCAATGGACCGGATCACCTTCCTTTTGGCTGGCTGAAAATCCGTGCAAGTAGATTACACTGAAGGGCGTTTTCTTTTTAGACGAGCCGGCCCAAAAGATTCTCGCCTCATTGTCGGGCTTGATTTTGTGCTGACTTTCTTTCCGGGCAACATATTGTTCCAATGCTCGCAGGTCCTGAGGCACTTCAGGTAACCCTTTGTCGAACACAGGCTTGTCGGGTTCAGGTCCCAAAAAATACACGCCGGCGATCAGGAGCAGCGGGAAGCTGATAAAAATAAATCGCTTTGACATACAAGCTTTTCCTAAAGGTAAAACAAAACCGACCGCAGATTCAAGTGATTTTGGACCGCTGATGCAAATGATCTTAGACCACTGATGCAAATGATCGTAATAATGACTATGATTAAGTGCGAATAGGAATGGGTAGAAGACAGAAAACACCGGGCGTAGACCACGGTGTTCCAGGTTTGACCGCTGATTCAAGTGACTTTAGACCGCTGATGCAAATGATTTTAGACCGCTGATGCAAGTGATTTTGATGATGACCATGATTAAGTGCGAATAGGAATGGGTATAAGACAGAAAACACCGGGCGTAGACCCGGTGTTCCAAGTTTAAAAAACTTACGATCAGGCGCAGTAAAAAATTATCCCCTGCATCATAAAGTACTCCTGACCAAAAAGAAGGCATTCCGGCACCGGCAAAAAATATTTACTACCAACAACCACTACGAATGGAGTAAAAGCCAGTCGTGCCGGAAATGCCATGTCTAACCTCACCCCTGCCCCTCTCCATGAATGGAGAGGGGAGTGGGGTGAGGTGCTAGTCAACATTGTCATGCAAAAACTTATTATTCCCCAAAAGATTATTATCATCATTCAGGTTATATCGCGAAATGAATGGCTCCGATGAATGAGGGACGTTATCCATCTTCACCCCTCTGCGCAGGTAGGCCGGGAGGGTCCACTTTTCGTTGAATTCCTCCTTTGTCATTTCCGGTCTTTTGTTTGTTTTCAGTTTTTCCCTGCGCACCATGGCCTGTTGCTCCAAACGTTCCTTCGTCTTGCGGTATTCCATCATTCCTTCTTCATTGATGATTTGATCTGTTGAAATCTCTTTCCCGACTGTAAACTCATCTTCCTCCTCTGCGAACAGGCTGTCCTCGCCTTCATCAGCGGAAGTATTTTCACTGCTGGCTGTACTCTCCTCTTTTTCAAACAAAGTGAACGTGTAGGCCCTTTCTTCGCGGGGTGGCTCTTCTTTCTTCAATGGCTTCTCCTCCGGCTTCTCGCTGACTGGCTTTTCTTCCGGTTTCAGAACAGGCCTGTCTTTGGGTTTGTCCAGCACGGGTTTGTCTTTGTCTGCCTCTGGAGTATCTGCCTTTAGCTTCAATTCAATCTCCTGCCCGCGTTGATTGACAGAATTATCGGCGGCTTCGAACAGTGGAATCTGAGTGCGGTCCAGGTCATGGACTTTCTTTTCCTCTTCCCTTTTTGTCACTTTGCCCTCGTGCGCAAACCCGGTGGCAATCACAGTGACCCGGATGCGGTCCCCTACGTTGGGATCAACGCCGTGACCGAAGATTACTTCTGCCTCATCACCCGCCTGTGCCTGGATATATTCGGTTATTTGGCTTAATTCATCCATTTGCAATTCAGCTTCCTCTCCTGAAATGATGGACAATAATATTTTCTTGGCTCCCATGATATCTTTGCTGTCCAGCAGCGGCGAGGCCAGCGCTTGCTGTGCAGCCTTGATCGCACGATTGTCTCCGCGGGTTTCCGCTGACCCCATCACGGCAGCACCAGCATTCAACATGACGGCACGGACATCCTGAAAGTCCACATTGACGTAACCCGCGAGTGTGATGATCTCGGCAATGCCTTTCGCTGCAGTCGTCAATACATTATCGGCCTCTCCAAAGGCTTGGCCGATGGCGAGGTTGCCATAGATCTCGCGAAGTTTGTCGTTCAGAATCACCAGCACGGTGTCACAACTTGCTCTCAAGGCTTCGATGCCAAGTTGGGCCTGACCGCTCTTTTTCTTTCCCTCAAAGGCAAACGGCACCGTCACAATTCCCACCGTGAGGATATCCATATCTTTGGCAATCTTGGCGATTACCGGGGCAGCTCCCGTTCCCGTACCTCCTCCCATTCCGGCGGTCACAAACACCATTTTTGTTCCGGCCAGCATTTCTCTGATCTGGTCTTTGCTTTCAACCGCTGCCGCCCGCCCTACATCGGGGTTGGCTCCGCAGCCGAGACCTTCCGTGAGGTTGGTTCCAATCTGCAGTTTGTAAGGCACCGGACTGCTGTTCAGCGCCTGCACATCGGTGTTGCACACGACAAATTCGACATCCTTGATGCCTTGCCGGTACATGTGGTTCACCGCATTGCTTCCACCGCCTCCCACGCCGATCACCTTGATGATCGATTTGTGGTGCTTGGGGATTTCAAATTTGTACGATCCAGTTTCAGACATGATAATTATTTTTTAGTGGTTGCTTTAATAGTCATTAGTCATTGGTAATTGTCATCAGGCGTGTATCAGCGACATCATTTCAATCAGTGTGTATCAGCGTTCTTCAATGGTCTTTTGTGGTCAATCAGTGTGCATCAGCGGTCGTGGTCAGTATTCATTTTTTCCATCCAAATCATCAATCAACAAGCCTTTGGTCTTGTTGAGAATGCTTGAGAAAAAATCCGAAGCAGGGTTGGCTCTCTCCTTCTTTACTTTTACGCTCTTTGATGCCTCTTTTGCTTCCTTGTATCGTTCTTCCCGTTCATCCAGCGACCGGAATCCGGAGAGGACGAGACCAACGGCAGTCGCGTACATGGGGCTCTTGACGGCTTCAATCTTGCTCTTGCCAAGGTGCTCATTGGGGTAGCCTATGCGGGTATCCATTCCGGTCATATATTCCACCAATTGTTTCAAGCAACTCAGTTGTGAGCCACCCCCGGTGATAACAATACCGCCCGCCAGGCGATTTTCAAATCCGGAGCTGATAATTTCCGCATGCGCCATTTCGATGATCTCTTCCATTCTTGCTTGAATGATGTTGGAGAGGTTTTTTACCGAGATCTCCTTTGCGGTCCGGTTGCGGATGCCGGGGATCGAAACAATTTCATTCGGACTTGCTTCCTCGGCGATGGCCTTACCAAAACGGGTCTTGAGTTGCTCCGCCTGCTTGGCCATCACCATGAGCCCATGCTGAATGTCGGTGGTCAGGATGTTGCCACCAAAAGGAATCACCGCAGTATGGCGAATGATGCTGTCATAAAAGATGGCAATATCGGTCGTTCCACCGCCTATGTCGATTAGGCAAACGCCAGCCTCCTTTTCTTCTTCGCTCAAAACGGCGAGGCTGGAGGCAAGGGGTTCCAGAATCAAGTCTTCAATTTCAAGCCTGGCTCTTCGCACGCACTTGTTGATATTGTTGATCGCGCTTGTCTGCGCCGTAATGATGTGGAAATCCGCTTCCAGCTTTACCCCAGACATGCCGACCGGATCTTTGATTCCTTCCTCGTAGTCTACGGTGTAGTCCTGTGGCATCACGTGGATGATTTCGCTTCCCGGGGGGATCACGATCCGGTACATATCCTCCGTAAGACGATTCACATCCTCAATGCTTACCTCGTCTTCGCGTGAATTGCGCGTGATGCTTCCATGGTGGATCGTGCTTCGGATGTGCTGGCCTGCGATTCCAACATTTACTACGCCAATATCGATGCCCGACATTTCGCTGGCTTCCTTAATCGCCTTCTCAATGGCAAACACAGTCTTGTCAATATTCGTAACGATTCCCTTGATCACGCCTTCCGACTCCGCTTTGCCCATGCCAAGTACTTCGAGTTTGCCATACTCATTTTTACGGCCTACGATGGCACAAATCTTGGTTGTGCCGATATCGAGACCTACAACTATCTTTTCATTTTCCATGGTTATAAAACTTTTGTTAGTGGTTGCTTATTTGGTCATTGGTTATTAGTAATTAGTAATTTATCATTCGTACCTCGTCATTTATACCTCGTACCTTGTCATTCGTACCTCGTAATTCGTGCCTCGTACCTCATACCTCATTCCGCGATCACCTGTCCTTCAAACTCCAGGTTCACCCGTTGATATTTTGTCCATCCTCGTTGAGGAAGGATTTCCTTATAAAAGATCATCAGCTTCCTAAACTTGGTCTTTATGTTTTCCGCTTTTCCAAACTCAATTCGCTGGCCGGTTACTTGTGGGAGAATTGTAATTTTTCCGTCATCGCCAATATCGAGCTGTGCCACCTGGGCTCTCCAAAAATCACTTGCCTGGATCAGGTCGAGCATCTCCAGCAGCGGCAATCCCTCTTCGGTTTTGTTCAAGTCTCCCGCTTCTAAAAGCTTCTTCACGAGCGGGCCACTGATAAGAACCACGCGCGATGTAAATTTTTCCGAAACCGGCATGATGGTGCCATCCTCCGCGACATAGGCATCCGGGGCGTCCTCCTGAATAATCCGTGCAATGGGCCTTCTCAATTCCACGTTGACTACCAGATTGCCCTTCAAATCACCATATAACTCAGCGTCCAGGATATGCCTGTCCTGTTTCAGTTTTGCTTCGATCTCCTTGAGGTTGATCCGGTCAATGCGAGTTCCACGAATGCTTTGATTGCTTGACTCAACCAACCTCAATATCTCAGCTTCATCCATAAAGTGGTTTTCCAGCGTATTATTCAGTTCAACAACAATATCCTTGCATACAGCACCGCTGTGTTGGCGCTCGGCGAAGGCAATCAGGAACGACACGCCCGTTACGGCGACTCCTATTTTTATTTCCTTCCGAATGTTCATCTTCCACTTCATGCGTACTTGCGGTTCAATAATTCACGAATGGGCTTCACGAAAGTATCAATGTCTCCGGCTCCAACGGTTGCCAGCACCTCAATGTCCAATGCTTCGAGTTTCTTCAATACATCTCTCTTGTTGCAGCGAATTTTTACCGGACTGGTGATATCCTTGAAAAGCATGTCTGAAGTCACACCTGGAATAGATTCTTCTCTGGCTGGATAAATATCCATCAGCAGGAGCTCGTCGGCCAGGCTCAGGCTTTTTGAAAAGCCTTTGGCAAAATCGCGCGTTCGTGTGAATAAATGAGGTTGAAAGATTACGGTGATCTTTCTTCCCGCATACATTGACTTGAGGGACTTCAAAAAAGCTTCGATTTCCACCGGATGGTGAGCATAATCATCTACGTACACCAGGTTGTTCTTCTTCACGATAAATTCAAATCTTCTCTTTACCCCCTGAAAGGACGCCAATGCTTTGCGGATGGTGGTTTCATCCACTTGCATCTTCATCGCAACAATCGTGGCTGCGATGGCATTTTCCATATTATGAAAACCGGGGACACCCAGCCTGATTTTTTCAAACTTCTCACCAATGGCGTGAAGGTCGAATTCAAAAAAGCCGCCTTTAGCGGAAATGTTGCCGGCAAAAAATTGCCCCCGGCTCATGCCATAAGTATTAATTGAAATATGCTCTGCTCCCTTCGCCAGGTCCTGGATTGATTCATGGATCACCAGGCTCCCGCCCTTGCCGATCTGCCGGATAAAGTCTTTGAAGGATGTCAACATACTCTCGTGATCTCCATAGATATCAAGATGATCCGGATCGGCCGACGTTACGACAGCGGTTTGCGGGAAGAGCCGCAGGAATGATCGGTCAAACTCGTCGGCCTCCACCACCACGATGGTGTGGTCGTTCACCTCGCCATTCATGACCAGGTTCGATTCATAGTTGGTGGTAATTCCGCCCAGAAAGGCAACCATGTTTTTGCCCGCCGATTTAAGGATATGCGCGATGAGCGATGAGGTGGTTGTCTTTCCGTGTGTTCCGGCCACGGCAATCGTATTGTAGTCCCTGGTTAACAAACCAAGCACTTCCGAGCGCTTCAGGATGGTAAACCCCCCTTCTTTCAGGTAGTTATATTCAACAAGATTCCCGGGAATCGCCGGCGTATACACCACGAGGGTTTTCCCAGGATGAATATATCCCGGGATCAACGCGATCTTATCTTCAAAATGAATCTCCATTCCCTCCTCGATGAGTTCATGCGTAAGGGGGGTGGGCGTGCGGTCGTAACCAGCAATGCGCAATCCCTTGTGCTTGAACCAGCGGGCCAATGCGCTCATGCCAATCCACCCGATACCGAGGAAGTAGATGCTATCGTATTTATTGAGTTGCACCGATCAATTTTTCAATTTCTTCAACGATCTCCGTGGACGCATTCGGTTTTCCGAGGCGACCGATATTTTCTTTCAGCCTGTTGCAGCGTTGTTCATCAAAGAGTAATTTCAATGCCTCAACAACCAGCTGTCCGTTGGCATCTTTGTCGCGAATCATGATCGCCGCTTCATTATTCACCAGGGACAACGCATTTTTTGTTTGATGATCTTCCACCACATTGGGCGAGGGTACCAGAATGGCCGGTCGTTTGGCCAGACACAACTCTGAAATCGACAATGCACCGGCCCTTGAAATAACCGTATCGGAAGCAGCGTACGCCAGATCCATTTGTTTCAGGAATTCAAACAGTCTTACGCGTTTCAGATCCTTATTGGCAATTTGGGCCTTTACATGATCAAAATAGATCTTACCAGTTTGCCAGATTACCTGAACACGGGAATCGATGAGTTTATCGATGCCACCAAGAATACATTCATTGATTGTTCGCGCCCCCAGGCTTCCTCCCACAATCAGCAGCGTCTTTTCATTCGGTACAAAGGCAAAATGATCCAGCGCAACCTTGCGCTTGGAATCCAAATCAAGAATATCCTTCCGCACGGGATTCCCAGTCAGGATAATTTTTTCCTTGGGAAAATATTTCTCCATTCCAGGATAGGCTACACATACCCGTTGAACTCTTGCTGCAAGGCGTTTATTGGTTAACCCGGGATAGGAGTTTTGCTCCTGGATCAGCGATGGAATCTTGTTGTTGATAGAAGCCAGCATCATTGGCCCACTGGCATATCCGCCGGTTCCAATGACTGCATGAGGTTTGAATTGATTCACGATTGTCCTGGCCCGCAGATAGCTGGAAATCAGCTTAAATGGAAATAAAAAATTGGATAGCGTCAACCTCCGCTGTAGTCCGCTGATCCACAGTCCAATAATCCTGTATCCCGCTTCCGGTACCCGCACCATTTCCATCTTGCCAATGGCTCCCACAAAAAGTATTTCCGCATCGGGATGACGCTCTTTAAAATTATTGGCAATAGCAATGGCCGGGAACACGTGACCTCCTGTGCCGCCCCCGCTAATGATCAGTCGATATGGTTCTCGGTTGTTCAATACTTTTTTTATGCCGCCTTGGCTGTTGTTGCGTTTTTTGGATCATTGATTTCTGTACTCGTTCTTTGTTCCCAGGCTTGATCCTGCTCACCGCGACTCACGCTCAAAATGATTCCCACCGAAATTCCGGTGAAAACCATGGCAGTGCCTCCCATACTAATAAGCGGCAATGGCTGCCCGGTAATGGGACCTAAACCCACCACAACCCCCATGTTTACCATCGCCTGACACACCAGATCAAAACTCAGCCCTGCAGATAGCAACCCGCCAAAGGCCCGCTCACTGTTGTATGCTGCCTTCATGCCCCGGTGAAGCAGAATCAAATAGAGTATGACCACTACAATTCCCCCGATCAATCCATATTCTTCGATCACGATAGCATACACAAAGTCGGAATAAGGATGTGGAAGGATGTTTCGCTGGTCGCTGTTGCCAGGGCCTTTGCCGGTAATGCCTCCGGTGGCAACGGCAATCCTGGCGTGTTTTGCCTGAAAGGGCAGCTCTGTTCCGTTGACAAAACTTAAAATGCGGTTTTTTGCAGTTTCGCCCCGTACACCAAATTTTAGCGCCACGGAGCCCGCTAAGAGGCCGACCAACACCAGCATGGCCAGGTATTTCATGGGAACCCGCCCGATGAACATGACCAGCATACAAGTAGCAAAAAGAAGAATCGCCGTTGATAAATTGGTCAATGCAATCAGTCCACAGATAACACCACACCAAATCAATATCGGAATCAGGGATTCCTTGATGTCTTCAATGTTCTGTTGTTTTTTCGACAGCATGCTGGCCAGGTTGATAATCAGGGCCAGGCTGGCAAAATCAGATGGCTGGAACGACAGAGAAGTATTGATCAGTGGAACCGTGATCCATCGCGCGGCTTCGTTGATGGTCGTGCCATTGACAAAAGTGTAGATCAATAACGGAACACTCATCCATAGACCCAACCTGGAAAGTTTGGAGTAGTAGCGATAGTCAATCCTATGTGCTCCCCACATCGCTGCCAAACCGAGAAACACCATCAGGGTGTGCTTTACCAAATAGAGTTCCGGGCTAACGGTGCGTTTGAAGGCCAATGTTCCGATTGAACTATACACTACCAAAATCGATATGATCGACAAGCCGAATACCACGGCCCAGATTACGGGGTCACCTTGAAGATTTTTATCCGCCCACGATTTGAATTTTGTGATCATGCTACAGTCTCTTCTGTTTCAGTTTTTAGTTCCAGCACAGCTTCGCGAAATTGATTCCCGCGGTCTTCATAGTTTTTGAACAAATCAAAGCTCGCACAGGCAGGGGACAAGAGCACCACGTCTCCTTTTTGTGCTTCCCCAAGAGCTATGCGCACGAGTTCTTTTACGCTCTGCGTTTCAATGATTTTGTTTACCACTCCGCCAAATGCTTTTTTGAGTTTGTCGTTTTCCTTTCCCAGGCAGACCAGTATTTTTACCTTGGCCCGGACTTCTTCTTTGATCTTATTGTAGTCGTTGCCCTTGTCGATTCCGCCTGCAATCCAGATAAGAGGCTGTTGATAACTCCCAAGCGCGTACACTACCGAATCGACATTGGTGGCTTTGGAGTCATTGACAAACTCAACTCCCCTGATCACGGCTACCGATTCCAGGCGATGCGGTGCATTCTTAAAAGTCTTTAATCCTGTCCTGATGGAATCCAGACTGACACCGGCCAGAAAGGCAGCCGAAACGGCTGACATGGTATTGATCAGGTTATGCGGTCCCTTTAAGGTTGTTTCGGATTGTGCTATCTGAAATGTTTTCGTGCCCAGCTCAAATGACATCTTCTCTCCGTCAAAATGTACCGGGGCTTTTTCGTCGGTTAGGGAAATTTTCACGTCCTGTGGTATAATTTTTCTTCCGGCGACTTCCGCGCCCGTAACAGGGTCACCGGCATAGTAAATGAAGTAATCCTTATCAACCATATTTTGAATCAGCCTGAATTTGGACTGCACGTAGTTCTCCATCTTATGATCATACCGGTCCAAATGATCGGGCGTAATATTTAATATCACACCGATATGAGGCCGCAAGGTGGAGGTACCATCCAGCTGAAAACTGCTGATCTCAAGCACATACCACTCGTGATTGGCTGCTGCAACCTTTCGCGCGAGACTTTCACCGACATTTCCCGCCAGCGCTACGTTAAAGCCAGCCGATTTCATCAGATGATGAGTTAACAACGTCGTCGTCGTCTTGCCGTTAGTCCCCGTAATGGCGATTACCTTCCCCTTGAGGTAGCGGAAAGCAAATTCAATTTCATCCATCACTTCAATACCTGCCGATTTGATCTTCCCGATGATTTCGACTTGGTCGGGAATGCCTGGGCTTTTGATAACCCGGTCGGCATTTAATATTTTCCCAGGCGTGTGCCGGCCCTCCTCAAAAGGGATTGAGTTGTCCGTTAACGTCAATTTGTATTTTTCCTTTATCTGATTTTGATCGGAGACAAATACATCATTGCCCTTGACTTTCGCCAGCAATGCGGCGCCCGTTCCGCTTTCACCTGCACCCAATATGACTATTCGTTCGCTCATCTTAATTTCAAGGTTGCGAGGCTCAGAATCGCCAACAATATTCCAACGATCCAAAACCGGGTTACGATTTTGGATTCATGCATGCTTTTCTTTTGATAGTGATGATGCAAGGGCGACATCAGAAAAATCCTTTTGCCTTCTCCGTATTTTCTCTTGGTGTACCTGAAATAGGATGTTTGGATAATCACCGAAAGGCTCTCCACCAAAAAGATTCCGCACAGCAAAGGGATCATTAACTCCTTGCGAACCGCCAGCGCAAGGACGGCGATAATCCCACCCAGGCAAAGGCTGCCGGTGTCGCCCATGAACACCTGGGCCGGATAGGCATTGTACCACAAGAACCCCAAACATGCGCCTACAAAAGCGGTACAGAATATTACCAACTCGCCCAGATTGGGTATATACATAATACTGAGATAGCTGCTGAAGTCGACACGGCCGGATAAATAGACAAAAATGGCGAGCGTCAATCCGATAATGGCCGATGTGCCGGCCGCCAGTCCGTCAATTCCATCGGTCATATTGGCTCCGTTCGAGACCGCTGTGATGATGAAGATCACGACCAGCGTATAGATGATCCATGTATAATTTCCCCCAACGAATGGAAGGATCCTGCTATAGTCCAATTCATTATTCTTGAAAAACGGAACCGTGGTTTTGGTCGACTTGATATCTCTGTAATCCAATTCACCCTGATCCACGGATTTCACCTCGGCGCTGACCGCGGGTGTGGGTGATACTTCCCGAATTACAACGTGATCATTAAAGAAGAGCGTCAGGCCAACGATCAACCCCAGACCAACCTGCCCCACAATTTTGAACCGACCGGCAAGTCCTTCCTTGTTCTTTTTGAAGACTTTGATGTAATCGTCCAGCAGGCCGATCAGCCCCAGCCAAACCGTCACCGTCACCATCAAGATGATGTAGACGTTGTCAATCTTGGCAAGCAATAGCGTTGGAAAAAGGATGCCTGCGATGATAATAAGCCCACCCATCGTGGGCGTTCCTTTTTTCTGAAGTTGGCCCTCGAGACCAAGGTCACGGACATCCTCACCAACCTGTTTTTTCTTTAGATAGTTAATCAGGGTTTTACCAAAAGTAATGGTGATCAACAGGGACAATATGGCGGCCGTTCCTGCGCGAAAAGAGATGTATTGAAATAGTCCCGCTCCCGGGAAATCAAATCGCTTGTCGATATAGTTGAACAGGTAATACAGCATTACTTGTGTTGGATCATTAATTTGCAAACATGTTTAACATTCTTTCCAAGACTTCCTTATCATCAAAGGGATGCCTCACCCCTTTTATTTCCTGGTACGCTTCGTGACCCTTGCCGGCCACCAGCACAATGTCCTTCGCCTTGGCGAGCATAATCGCTGTCTTAATCGCTTCTTCCCGGTCGGCCATCACCAGCGTTTTCCTCGTTTCTGAAGGACCAATGCCGGTCTGCATTTCGCGGATGATCTGCATGGGGTCTTCGTCTCTCGGATTATCGGAGGTGATGACTACTTTATCGCTAAAGCGACACGCGATGGAAGCCATCAGCGGGCGCTTGGTCTTATCGCGGTTGCCTCCACACCCGACAACGGTAATAACTTGTTCGGTGCCGGTGCGGAAATGGGCAATTGTTTCAAGTACATTTTTCAACGCGTCGGGTGTATGCGCGTAATCAACGATGGCCGTTATTTTGGACCCCGGCCGGATCAACTCAAATCTTCCGGCAGCGCCCTGCATAGCGGAAAGATGGGTCAGCACTTCATCCGAACCCTCTCCCAAAACAAGAGCAGCGCCATAAACCGCCAACAGGTTGTAAGCATTAAAATCGCCGATCAGCTTGAACCATACGCTTTTATTGCCAATTTCCAATTCAAGGCCCTCGATTGAGTTCGTGATGATCTTGCCCTTGAAATCGACCATCTTCTTTAATCCAAAAGACCTTTTGTTTGCTTTTGTATTCTGAATCATCACCATCCCGCGCTTATCATCAGCATTCACCAAAGCAAATGCTTCTGAGCTTAACTCATCAAAGAACTTTTTCTTGGCTTTGATATAGTTTTCAAATGTCTTGTGATAATCGAGGTGATCGTGGGTGATGTTCGTAAAAATGGCCCCGGCAAAACGCAAACCTGCTATCCGTTCCTGATCGATGGCATGAGAACTAACTTCGATAAAACAATGCGTGCACTTTGCTTCAATCATCTGCGCCAAAAGCTGGTTCAACTGTATTGGATCGGGTGTAGTCAGCGTTGCCGGTATTTCTTTGTCCACAATTTTATTTACAACCGTGGATAGCAAGCCGGAACGATGACCCAACGAATTGAAAAGTTTATATAACAGTGTTGCAACCGTCGTCTTTCCATTCGTGCCGGTCACTCCTACCAGCTTCAACTTTTGAGATGGATTTCCAAAGTAATTGGCCGCGATCACCGCCAGAGCCTGAGCACTGTTTTTCACCGCTGCGTACGTGATTTTATCGGAAGTCCTTTCGGGAAGGCTTTCAGCAACCACGGCGACCGCGCCCTGGCTGACAGCCTTTTCAATAAATAAATGTCCATCGGACTGGGTACCCTTTACAGCCACAAATAAAAATCCGGGCTTCACTTTGCGCGAGTCAAAGCAAATGCCTTTCACATCTACCGTCATGTTACCCGAGGTTGATGTGATGTGCACTTTGTACAGCAAGTCTTTTAACTCAGCCATTTTTTTTGTGGGGCCTTTCCTTTTTCCTGCGGAAATAGGTTGAGGCCTTCATCCAAGTCTTAAATAAATCCTCGCTCCCTTTAAAATCCTGGTACCTGGGGAAATGGATTGTTCGGCCACCCTGCCCTTTCCCTGGTACACCACCCGTAACCCCGACTTTTCCAGTAAATAAATCGCATCGCGAAAGGTCATTCCGGTAACATCCGGAACATGATCTCTCACGACCGCATTTTTCTTCCATATGACTGCGTTGCCGTTTTTTGCCGTCTTGATCCAATCTTCCCCGGTCGCCGAATGATTCGACACGCCCAATTCATTGCTTAGCATGGTAAGTTCATCTTGCTTCCCTGCCCGGATAATCGGAAACACCCCTGCCTTCAGCACTTTCTTTTTTTCCATCGCCACATGCAGATTGATATCACGGGAGTAAATATTGTCTGCAATTTCCTTAAACACCGGGCCCGCCACATTGTTTCCATACTGCTGCCAGCCTCTCGGATTCTTGATCATCACCAGGACGGTGTATTTTGGAGCGTCTGCGGGAAAGTACCCTACAAAAGAAGTGATGTACTTGTTGGTGTAGTGTCCATCTTCTCCCAACAGCTGTGCGGTCCCCGTTTTACCGGCAATCCTGTAATCAGCATTTCTCAGATTCTTCGCTGTTCCATTTTCAACAACGCCTTCCAGCAGAAATCTGATTTGATTCAACGTCTTGTTGGAACATATTTTTCCATTGATGGTCTCGGTCTCAAATTCTTTTTCCACTTTATCAGCGTGACGAATGGCGGTAACAAAAATGGGTTTGATCATCTTTCCACCATTGGCAACCGCATTGTACAAAGTCAGCGTGTGTAATGGAGTGATCTCAAAGCCATAACCATACGCCATCCAGGGCAGTGTGATGCCGCTCCAGGCTTTGTCGGTAGGCCGGGTGATCTTTGGGTACTTTTCCCCAGAAACCTGAAGACCGAGTGGCTTTGATAATCTCAGTTCGTCTACATGGCCGAGAAAACGCTGAGGCTGGTGGCCGAAATACTTATCCACCAACTTGGCCATGGCAATGTTAGAGGAGCGCTCAAATGCATCTTTGATCGTAATCGTGCCATAACCACCTTCCTCGTGGTCTCTCACTTTTCTTTTGTAAAAAGTGTATTCACCATTCCCCGTATTGATGCTGTCTCCGAGCTGAATATTCGTGTCCTCGAGCAAAGCGATCATGGTTACCAATTTGAAGGTCGAACCGGGCTCTACCAATCCACCTACCGCGTGGTTGAATTTCTCGCCGTATCCATGGTTGCCATCCGCGCTAAGGTTTGAGATTGCCTTGATGTGACCGGATTTTACTTCCATGACGACGACTGTTCCTTCATCGGCATGGTGCTGCTCCATGGCATGAAAAAGCGAAGTTTCGGCAACATCCTGAAGATTGATGTCGATCGTGGTTTGAATATCCAGGCCATCAACCGCTTTTACATTGTTCCCGTCAAACACGGGTTTCCAGGTACCGCCGGCAATTTTCTGGAACAGCGCTTCCCCATCCTGTCCTCCGAGGGCATCGTTAAAACTAAATTCCATCCCGGCTCCTTTTCCGTTTTCATTAACAAAACCGACTGTCCTCCGGCTGAGGTTGGCAAAGGGTCGGTAGCGCACATCTACTTTTTCGAACAGCACGCCACCGCGGTACCGGCCTTCCCGGAAGATCGGCCACGAGGACATCTCTTTCTTCGTTTGATAGTTGATCTGCTTGCGGTTAATAATCAGATATTGTCTGTCTGCAGCGCGGGCGTCTTTCAGAATCCGCCTGTAATCCGTGGACGAACGGTCTTTGTAGTAACGCGACAATTTCAGGCTAAGGGAATCGATCCCTTTATCAAAAACTTCCTTGCTGGCCAGGGTCGGATCAATGGCCACTTTGTAAAATGGCAAGGAAGTAGCCAGCAAACTTCCATTATCAGAGTAGATATTTCCGCGGGTCGCCTTTACTTTCTTATAATCAAACATGATCTCGGCGCCCAGCTTGGCCCAATGCTCCCCTTCGATAAACTGAATGTGACCGATCTTTGCCGCCACGCAAAGGGCAAAGACGAGCACGCATAAAAACGCGACCCGAACCCTGATTAATATCGACTTCTTAATATTCACCCTTCTCTACAATTACTTTGAAAGGAGGTTTTACACTTTCCTTTAACCCCAACACCATTACTTTGCGCGCTACTTCGCTTTGTTTGCTGGCAAACATGACATCAGCCTTTAACGTGGTAAAATCGGCGCGCAGGTCTTCTACTTCGCTCTGGGCTTTGTTGATTTCGCGCGTTGTTTTTTCGGCATAGTGCGTGTTGCTGATGTAGCCCAAACTGAGGAACATGGCGAAAAGGATCTTCGGTAAATGCTTCACCGGGAATCCGTTCTCGAAATAGGTCTCCAACTTCAGTCGTTTTTCAAAGCCTGAAAAAACACTCGGGCCCCCGCCTGGATGGTCGACTCTGTTTTCAATCTTCAATTTGTTCTCTGCCATGGTTTTGACTTCTGCCGCTTTCAATTTTATATACTAACCTCTCACAACTTCTCCGCTATTCTCAACTTGGCACTCCTCGCCCGGTTATTTTCACTCACTTCCTTCTCACTGGCCTTCACCGGCTTCCGGTTTACAGCCAGAAAAGGCTTGATCGGGTTGCCAAAAAAATCCTTTTCAAGCCCCCCGTGTACCTTTCCGGTGTTGATAAAGTTTTTCACCATTCTGTCCTCCAGCGAGTGATACGACAAGATCACAAGCCGGCCACCTTGCTCTATTACCTCACTGCACTGCATTAGGAAGCTTTCCAATGCTTCCATTTCGCTATTCACTTCTATTCGCAAAGCCTGAAAGACCTGGGCATAGTATTTAAATTCCTTGCCCCGCGGCGCCACCGGCTTCATGAGTTCGATCAAATCCCCGATTCGGTGAAACGCCTTTTTCCGGCGTTGCTCGCCAATCATCCTGGCCAAGGTCTTTGCGTTCCTGACTTCTCCATACATGCCGAGTATCTTATGGAGCTTCTCTTCCGGATAGTCATTCAACACGCTGGCGGCCGACAGTTGGTTTTTCTTGTCCATCCTCATGTCGAGGGGCCCGTCGAAACGGGTTGAAAACCCGCGGTCCGGCGAGTCGATCTGGTGCGATGAGACCCCGAGGTCTGCCAGCAATCCATTGATCCTGCCTATGCCGTTCAACTTCAAATGTTTCTTCAGATACATGAAATTGGCCTGACAAAATGTAAAAGAACGATGTTGTATCTTCTCCGCTTCGCGCTTTGCATCCTCGTCCTGATCAAAGGCTATCAATCTTCCGCCTTTGATCTTTTCCAGGATTGCCATACTATGTCCACCTCCACCGAACGTGACATCCACATACGTGCCAAGCGGGTTGATGTTTAACCCCTCCAGGCACTCTTGGACCATCACAGGTTGGTGATACATTGTTCAGCCTGCCGGTCGCTATTCGTTCAAGTGTTTCTCCGCCAACTTCGACAACTCAGCTTGATCCGTGATCTGGTGCTTCTCATAAATCGCGGGATTCCAGATTTCAACTTTACTGCCCAGTCCCACGAGCATCGCTACCTTATCAATCTGGGCGTACGTGAGCAAGTTCTTCGGAATGAGAAAGCGGCCATTGCCATCAAGCTCCACCGTGACCACACCTGACAAAAAGTTCCGCTGAAGCTTTCGGTACTCTTCGTTGAATTCGTTTAATCCGGAAATTTTTGAGAAAACCTTTTTGAACTCTATCATTGGATAGAGAATAAGACACTGTTCAAAACCGCGCCGAATCACGAGCTCGTGGCTTTCCCCCTCGGGAAGCTGGGCCTTGATCCGCGCAGGCAGAACAAGCCTTCCCTTGACGTCAAGTTTACTCTCGTATTCGCTGGTGAAGAAAGTCATAGACATAGTGGTTGCCTTACCTACCCCGCTTTTGCGGAGCTCTTCAAAGCAAACTTATGTAATTTTCAACCACTTTACACCACTTTCTGACACTTTTTTGCATTTTTATTGGGATTTGAGGCATTTTGAACATGACCAAAAGAACCCGCTGGAATTTTTTTCTATCGCTGAATCCCTATTTTTTATAAAAAATTTTACCCTTCATCCGGACCTATTCAGCTTGCCTTGCATGCTGAATCGGCAAAAAAAATGGTGGACAATACGATACCAGGGAAGAGGGTCTTCGAAAAAGCATTCGCCTCAAAAAGGCGCTTCATTTCCGCAGAAATGATATAAAAATGAATTTTAGGCCATCATCACGCGATGATCTGAGATTTTCTTAATCGATCCAACTCGTTTGGACTAAAGCCGGCCTTTATCAATATTTCGTTCGTATGTTCACCAAAATGAGGTGGCGGAAGAAGGTGGACCGGCGTGGTGTTGGCAACGAAATTTTTAACACCGGTTAAGTTATTGGCGTGAATCATCAATTGCTTTGCTTCGGGCATTTCAAATACATCTTTCACGTTTTGAATGACCCCGCCGGGAATTTTCAAGGCATTCATCCTGGCAAGTAACTCATCCGTTGTGAATTGAGCGATGTTTTTTGAGATGGCTTTATTCAGGGTTGATCTGTTTTCAATCCTTTTTTGATTTGTTGAAAAGCGCTCATCGTTTGCCAGCTCATTAATTTCCAAAACCGAACAGAGATCGGCAAACTGGCGGTCGGTGCCGACGGCAAGCAGGAGCAGCTTTCCGTCGGAAGTCTCAAATGACTCGCCATATGGCGCAATGTTGGGGTGCGCTGAGCCCTGGCGATGCGGTAATTTATTGGCCACCAACCAATTACTCGCCTGATTCACCAGCGACGAAACAGCTGCTTGAATAAGGGAAACTTCAACCAATTCTCCCTCTCCGGTTCGCTCTCTCTTTAGTAATCCCAATAGAAGGCCTTCCTTGAGGTGATGTCCGGCCAAAACATCAATCAGCGCAACCGGCATTTTCGTTGGTGGCCCATCTTTTTCACCGTTCAGATCCATAAAGCCGGCTTCCGCCTGGATCACCGCGTCGTATCCGACCTTGTCGTTTTCCGAACCGTAACCTGTTGTATGGCCATAAATAAGACGAGGGTTCCGCGCACAAAGTGTTTTATAATCCACCCCCAGCTTTTGCGCATCACCTGGCTTATAACTGGCAATAACAACATCCATCTGAGTCGCGAGCTTCTGAACGATGGTCTGACCTTCTGCCTGTGCCAAATCAATCGCCAATGATCGCTTCCCCCAGTTCACCGAGCAGAAATAGGCGGAGCGATCTCCTTCCATTTCTCCCGCTACCTTCCATGTTCTCGTTACATCACCGAGCGTTTTGAGATTTTCAACCTTCACGACATCGGCGCCGAGTTCAGCAAAAAATTGACCTACACCCGGTCCGGCAAGGACGGATGCCAGCTCCAAAACTCTTAAATCCTTAAAAATCATACTCCTGATGGCTATCCTCGCGCGTAGAAAATGGATGCAAAATAGCCGACAAAAGGCGCTTTGCGTTCCTTATTATCAAATCATTTATCGCATTTTTGCGTTTCAGTGTAAAATTAACAAGTTGTGTTCATGAGGGTATTCGTTGCTTTTATAGTTGGATTGGTTCTCTTTTCGTGCTCATCCCAAAAAACGGAACTTAAAACCGGTGTATGGCGGGGTGTCATTGAATTACAGGGACAGCAACTTCCGTTCAATTTTGAAATTGCAAAAGAAGGACAGGAATACAAAGCCTACCTCAAAAATGCAGGCGAAAAACTTCTTCTGGATGAGGTG
>JBGPGZ010000004.1:0-31969 GCA_041484175.1 Cyclobacteriaceae bacterium
AGAATTGCTCCACTGATCGGGACAAAGGAAGACAAAGCCTTTTTGGGAAGATTGCCAAAGCGAAAAGGCAATAAACCAAATATTGCTCCTTTTGCTATTCCTCACCGTCAAACAGACCAATTTAATGATACGCCGATTCGTGCATTCCAACAAAGCATCTTTGATGACGAGGTGGCTAAGAATGCCTCTTTAATTCATTATCAGACAAGTGGATTTGAACGAAATAACAAGGCTATTTTCTTGAATGATACTTTACAGGCAAACCCTGATATGAACAAAAAGACGCATGGAGAAATCGGACATATTCATCCAAGTGATGGCTCTATGCATATGACATTTCTAAGTCCGAGTGACGCCAAAACGGTTATTGAATCGGGGTGGGGAGAATTTCATGGTTTAGCAGGAGGCGATCGTTTAACGCAAACATACATGATGCTTTATTCGCCAAGAGATAAGAAAGAACTGGAGATCACAAAACTTATTTTGGCAGCTGCAGTGAAGTATGCAACTTTTGTTCCCAATAAATAGATTATAACTTTATTCCGGGATCGGCCAGATACGACGGACCAACCTCCCAAGCATTAACGGACTAATGACTAATGACGAACTCATGCCGAAGGCATCCCCTCTGTATTGCCCACGGTCAATTTGGAATTGAGCTCTTTTTCAATCTTTTCAAAGTCCACCGCACTGCATTTGCCACAGCCGGTAGCACATGCGGCTTTGGCCTGGAAGCTTCTGTAGATCAGCCTTCCTACATAGCCGACCGCTGCCAAAAAAATAGTGCCGATAATAATTTCCTGGATCACGGGATAAAGGTAATAAGTCTAGTCTTAAAACACCTAACAGCCAATAATGATTCGCGTCCGCTGGCGGACGGCGCATGCCGTATTTGAACAGTCGATCTTCGAAAAACCAGGTAATCGACTCAAATTGGCAGTGGCGCTGTTTTGGTGCTGTTCTTGCCAAGTATTTGATCTGATAAAGCCACCGATGACACAGATTAACACAGAAAGTCAACTACTCCGTCCGTGCTTATCCGTGCAATCCGTGGCAAGGGGGATTAGCGACCAATTTAACATGGAAGGAACTAATTAACCGAACCCTATTATGCTTAAAAACTATGTCAAGACGGCGCTGCGGAACTTATGGCGCGAAAAAGGGAGTACCATCATCAACCTTTCAGGTCTTACACTGGGGGTCACTTCAAGCCTTGTTCTTTTTCTCTTGATCAATCACCATATGAATTATGACGTATACCACGCGAATTCGGACCGGATTTACCGCGTAGTGACTGATTCGGATGGAAATAATGGAAGGAATCATACGCCCGGGGTTCCAACGGTTTTTGCCGAGGCTTTCAGGAATGATTTTCCTGAAGCAGAAGAAGTAATCTTTATGTCTTACAGGGCCGGAAGCCTGATCACCATTCCACAACCGCAGGGAGAAGCAAAAAAATACGAAGAGAAGAAAGGCGTCACGTTTGCGCAGCCGAACTTCTTCAAGATTTTTAACCGGAAGATCCTTATTGGCGATGCCGGAAAGGGGCTCGACGAACCCAACGAAGCGATCGTCTCAAAAAAATCGGCATTGAAATATTTTGGCAAGGAAGATGCCACCGGTGAAGTACTCAAATATGACAATCGCGAATACAAAATCACGGCCGTTATGGAGGATGCTCCTTCCAATACGGATTTGCCTTTTGACGTGATGCTATCCTACATCACCATCAAGAAGGAAAAAGATGAAGAAGGATGGGGGGGTATATGGAGTGACGAGCAATGTTATTTCAAGCTGAAGGAAAAAGTAAAAGTGGCCGAACTGGAAAAAAGGATGCCCGCCTTTTATAAGAAGTACCACACCGAGGAAAACCGCCATAATCAGGCTTTCATCATCCAGCCCCTGCGCGAAATCCATTTTGACAATCGGTACAGCAACTACAACTATAGTACGATCAGCCGGCAAATGTTGCTGGCATTAAGCGTCATTGCTGTGTTCCTTGTTCTCACAGCCTCGATCAATTTCATTAACCTGACAACAGCCGAAGCCATTAAGCGATCAAAGGAAGTCGGTATTCGAAAATCCCTTGGCAGTTCACGCGGTCAGTTGATCCGCCAATTTTTGGGAGAGACTTCGCTTGTCACTTTCCTGGCCGTCCTGCTCGCCTTGGGTTGTACACAACTTGCCCTGGGTTTCCTGAACCCGTTTCTGGAACTGGACCTATCCCTGGATTTTCTTTCCGGCAAAATGCTGTGGATTTTTCTAATCACCATTGCCACAGCCGTCGCCCTTCTTTCCGGACTGTACCCTTCCATGGTGGTCTCGGGTTTTAAAGTAACGCAGGCGCTTAAGAACCAGATCAATGACCGCAACTCATCCGGATACAACCTGCGTAGAAGCCTGGTCGTGTTGCAGTTTTTTATATCGCAGTTCTTTATGATCGGCACACTCGTTTTGATCCAGCAGATGAGATATTTTCAAACCAAAGAGTTGGGTTTTAAAAAGGATGCCATCATCACCGTTCCGATACCCGAACATGAAACCCCCAGCAAGGGGGATGGCTCGAGTAAGATGAGGGCCTTGCGCGAAGAGCTATTGAGGCTCAGTGGGGTTGAGAAGATAAGCTTGAGTAATACGCCACCCTCTTCCGGATCCACCTCGAACACCAACTTTGGAATTGAAGGCAGCAACGAAAGCTATCGGACCCAGGTGAAACAGGTTGACGGCCAATATCTCGATTTGTTTGGATTGGAGTTAGTATCCGGCAACAATATCCTCGATCTCGACACAGCCCGGGGATTCATTGTCAATGAGAAGCTGGCTTCGACAGTGGGCTTTAAAGACCCCCGCGAAATCATCGGCAAGAAAATGAAAGTATGGGGCAGGGAGTTGCAGGTCGTAGGGGTCGTAAAGGATTTTCACACTGTTTCATTGCGTGATCCGATTGAACCTACGGTCATGTTCAATCGCATCCGTGGCTATGACGTGATGTCGGTAAAGCTGAATTCCGCTACCATGCAGGATGCCATCCGGCAAATCCAGCCCAGGTGGGAGGCTGCGTTCCCCAACTTCATATTCTCCTATCAATTCATGGATGATCAGATCGCCGAATTTTATGAAAGCGAGCAGCGGATGTCCGTGCTCCTCAGCGTTTTTACGACGATGGCCATTTTTATCGGTTGCTTGGGGCTCTTTGGCCTGGCCACCTTTATGGCCAATCAAAAAACAAAAGAGATCGGTGTCCGGAAGGTGCTTGGAGCCTCGGTTGAAAGCATTGTGTTGCTTTTCTCCAAGGAGTACATCAAGCTGATCTTTATCGGATTTGTATTAGCCGCCCCGGTGGCGTGGTATGTAATGGATCAATGGCTGAATGAGTTTGCGTTTAAGATCACCATAGGTCCCGACATTTTCCTTACAGCCATCGGCCTTACGCTGCTCATAGCGATACTCACCGTTGGATACAGGTCGTTGAAGGCAGCGATTGTCAACCCGGCGCAGTCGCTTAAGTCTGAATAACCGGGCTTTAGGCCTTGGTCATTAGTCATTGGTCATTAGGCCTTAGTCATTGGGCCCTGGGTCTTGGGCCTTTGTCATTGTGTGATTTGGTAATCGGTAATCGGCCTGCCCCGACTACGTCGGAGTGATTGGTAATCGGTGATCAGTAATCGTGATTGGATTTGGCATTTGGTGACTTGAAACCTTAATCGAACCCCGAGACTTAAGGTCAAATGCCTATTACAAAGCAAGACCCCATATCATTCCTGCCCTGAAGGGGCTTCATCAAATAGCACAAGGCAACGCCCTGTGTCCCGTTGATTCCACCATATCTTGCCCTGAAAGGGCTTCATCGAATAACCTGAAACATTGTCTATAGAAAATGCGCGGTCGAAGGATAAAACCCTTTCAGGGTATTGTTTGTGGCGTGTTCCTTCATCACAGGGCGTTGCCCTATGCTAAATGATTAAACCCTTTCAGGGTATTCTTGTTTCGATAACTAATTATTCGACCCTTCATGGTTGGCTTTCGGAGACCTTAAATCGGAATGCTGAATAACTAATTACCAATTATCAATTACCAATTACTAATGACTAATGCCCAAGACCCTACGCCTGTTCTAAAGAAACTCATTCCCATTCGGCTTTCCCTTCAGATCATTAACAAACCGGCGGAAGAGTTCTTCTTTGTCTTTTTCGCAGACGATCACCACGTTATCGAAGGCACCGATGAGATATCCGTTGAGGCCCTGGGCCACAATCAGTTTTCCGGGAGGACCTTTGATTACCGAATTGCGTGTATCGTAAACTAATGCCTGAGCAGTAACCGCGTTGTTATTGGCATCCTTTTGAGAGATATCGTGCAGTGACCCCCAGGAGCCCAGATCCGACCACGAGAAAGTGCTTAGCCAAACGTAGACATTGTCCGCTTTCTCCATGATCGCGTAGTCGATGGAAATGCTTTTGCATTGGGCGTAGGTGATTTCAACCGCTGACTTTTCTTCGGGCGTGTAGAGCTTGGCAGCCAGTTCATCAAAGATCTCGGCCATTTCGGGGAGGTGTTTTGAAAACGATTGGAGGATCGCCTGCACGCCCCAGATAAAGATGCCCGCATTCCAAACGAAATCGCCGCTTTCCAGAAACTTCTTGGCGAGTGGTAATTCCGGCTTTTCGGTAAACGTCTTTACCTTTTTTAACGGACTCTTACCTTCCAAAAACTGAACGTATCCATAGCCGGTTTCGGGGCGCGTTGGTTTTATTCCCAGCGTTATCAATTTATCTTGCGACTTGGCGTGTTCAGCCGATTTTTTAATGGTTGACTGAAACTCCTCTTCATTGAGAATTAAATGGTCGGACGGGCTGACGACCACCACGGCCTCCGGGTTCTTTACGGCAATCTTGTGGCAGGCATACGCGATGCAGGGGGCGGTGTTTTTTCGCATGGGCTCCGCCAGCAATTGTTCCTCTCCAATGTCGGGAATTTGCTCGCGTGTCAGTTGGACATGCTCTTCATTGGTGATGATGAAGATGTTTTCTCTGGGACAGATCGGAAGAAAACGTTCGTACGTGGATTGTAGCAGTGTTTTGCCGGTACCCAGGACATCCAGAAATTGTTTAGGCCGGGCGTTGCGGCTGTAAGGCCAGAAACGGATGCCAACGCCGCCGGCCATCAGCACTACATAAAGGTTCTTGCTCATCGGGGTAAGTTTATCTTAAACGATTCCTTCCTTTAGCAAATCATGGAGGTGAATAAACCCCACCACTTTCTGGCCATCCATGACGACCAATTGACTGATATTATTTTGCTGCATGAGCTGCAAGGCACTGGTTGCAGATTCATCCCGGTCTATGCGCTTGGGGTTTTTGGACATGATCTCGGCGGCCCTTACGGAAGTAATCGACTTCTCCAGCTGCAACATGCGCCGCAGGTCCCCATCAGTAATGATTCCCAGGAGATTTTGGTCAGGATCCACGACAGCGGTTGCACCGAGGCGTTTGGAGGAGATTTCGATGATGACATCCTTTAGCAGCGTGTCGGGGGCTACGGTGGGGAGCTGATGCTGGGTATAGATGTCATCCACTTTCAAATAAAGCTGTTTGCCCAGCGCGCCGCCAGGGTGAAATTGCGCAAAGTCAGCGCTTGAAAAATTTCTTAACTCGAGTAAACATACAGCCAGGGCATCTCCCATGGCCAGGTGGGCGGTGGTGCTGGTGGTGGGAGCCAAATTATGCGGGCACGCCTCTTCCGCAATCGTTGCATTGAGAATATAATCAGCCTGCTGCGCCAGGTACGAATTTGTATTGCTCACCAGGGCAACAAGTTTTGAACCTCTTCGTTTGAGAACTGGAACCAATACTTTGATTTCGGGTGTGTTACCGCTCTTGGAGAGACAGATCACGATGTCTTCCTTTTGTATCATGCCCACGTCGCCATGGATTGCATCGGCGGCATGAAGAAAAAGCGAAGGAGTTCCTGTGGAATTGAGTGTAGCCACAATTTTATTTGCAATGATGGCGCTTTTGCCAATTCCTGTAACTACAATTCGGCCTTTGCAATTGAAAATCTCGCGTACGCAGGCTTCGAAATCGTTGTCGATAAAGTTTGTCAGATTTTCAACTGCTTTGGCCTCATTTTGTAGAACATCCTTGGCAATTTGTCGGATATTTTTTACTATATTCAATGCCTTTTACAGATTAAAGTGGGAAGGGATACAAAGATAAGGATTTCAAGGTTTTGATGGTTTTAGTACTATGATGGTAGCAGAAGAGAAAGATACGTTGCGCGATAAGCTAAAGGAATTTTTTGGTTATACCCAATTCCGGGGCAATCAGGAGATCGTTATTAGAAATATTCTAAGCGGCAAAAATACATTTGTAATCATGCCCACAGGAGCTGGTAAATCGTTGTGTTACCAACTTCCTGCCATGATCCAGGACGGCCTGGCAATTATCATTTCGCCGTTAATCGCCTTGATGAAAAATCAGGTGGACCAAATGAACGCCTATGGCATCAATGCCCGCTTCCTCAATTCTACCCTGAGCAAGTCGGAAATCACGCGGCTCAAAAAGGACTGTTTGAGCGGAGCCGTCAAGATGCTGTACGTGGCTCCGGAGTCCCTTAACAAGGAAGAAAATATCTTGTTCCTCCAGAAAGCAAATGTGGCCTTTGTAGCCATCGACGAGGCCCATTGCATCTCCGAGTGGGGCCATGATTTTCGACCCGAATACCGCAAGATCAAGACGATGATCGGCCAGTTGGGCGAAATGCCTGTGATTGCCCTGACGGCAACAGCTACCCCCAAAGTACAGATCGATATTCAGAAAAATCTGCAGATGGAAGAGGCGGACGTTTTTATTTCCTCTTTCAACCGGAAAAATCTTTACTATGAAGTCCGTCCAAAGAAGGAAACCAAAAAACAACTCATCGGATTCCTCAAGAACAACAAGGGGAAGTCGGGTATTATCTACTGCCTGAGCCGTAAGAAAGTGGAGGAGATTGCGCAATTATTGAACGTCAATGGATTTAAGGCGGCGCCTTATCATGCCGGTCTCGATCCGGATGTGCGCATCCGGAACCAGGACAATTTTCTGAACGAGGAAATTGATATCATCGTGGCTACGATCGCCTTTGGTATGGGTATCGACAAGCCTGACGTACGATTTGTCGTGCATTATGATGTGCCGAAATCACTGGAAGGATACTACCAGGAGACCGGCCGTTCAGGCCGCGACGGGCTGGAGGGCAATTGCCTGATGTTTTACAGTCACAACGACCTGAACAAACTGGAGAAATTCAATAAAGACAAATCCGTTCAGGAGCGTGAAAATGCCCGGATCCTTTTGCAGGAAATGGAATTCTATGCCGAGTCCCCGGTCTGCCGCAGAAGACAATTGCTGCACTATTTTGGAGAAGAGTACAAGCAAGATAATTGTGAGATGTGCGACAACTGCGTACATCCGCGCGAACGTTTTGACGGAATGGAGTATGTTAAAATTGTGCTGGAAGCCGTCAAGCAGACCAATGAGCGCTTTGGCCTGAGTCATCTGGTCAACGTGATCTGCGGAATTGAAGATGAATATGTGAAAAGTTATGCCCACTTTGACCTGCCGGTCTATGGCAAAGGAGGCGATGAAGACGGCGATTTCTGGAAGTCGGTGATCCGCCAGGTTCTTATCTATCAATACTTGGAAAAGGATATTGAAAATATCGGCGTTTTGAAAATCACGGAGAAGGGGAAGAAATTCCTGTCCAAGCCCCACTCCATTGAGTTGGCACGCGACCATGACTTTACGACCTCTATTGAAGACGAAGAAGTTTCCTCGGAAAGAGCACCGGCGAATTCGAAATCATACGATGTCAGACTTTTTGAAATGCTGAAAACGCTGCGCAGGCAGATGGCAAAAGCAAAAAATCTTCCGCCGTATGTGATTTTTCAGGACCCCTCCATTGAAGAAATGGCCACCGTCTATCCCACGACGAAAGATGAACTCGCTTCCGTGAATGGCGTGGGCATGGGTAAGGTGAATAAATTCGGGAAGGAATTCCTCGAAGTTATCCAAAAGTACGTTGATGAAAATGACATTGAGACCGCCTCTGAGGTGATCGTCAAGTCCTCGGTTAATAAATCGAAGATCAAGATCTTTATTATCCAGCAAATCGACCGCAAAGTGGATCTTGATGAGATCGCGGAGTCCAAGAGCATTACTTTTGATGAAATGCTGACTGAGATCGAAAATATCTGCTACTCGGGCACCAAACTCAATTTGGATTATTACATCGACCAGGTGTTGGATGAGGATAAACAGGAGCAGATCTATGATTATTTCCTGGACTCTGAAACCGACAGCATCGAAGAGGCCGTAGCGGCATTTAAGCAGGAAGAAGATTCTGATTTTGCCGAAGACAACCTGCGGCTGATGCGGATTAAATTCCTCAGCGAATACGCCAACTAATGGTATTGTCCCCCGATTTCGCAATGTCCTCTTCGAGAGACGATTTGTCTCAGGGCTGAAGCCCATCTTAGATTATATATCAATAACCCCGGCCTTAAGGCCGGGGTTAAAATGCCTTGATGCTCCTAAGGGCTTTAGCCCTGATCAGCCACTGAACCATCGCGTCTTCGGAATCCCAATTTCTGGATTATCTTTGGGTTTCACTTCTCTGCATGAACATTTTGATTGTAGGCAACGGCGGGCGGGAACACGCGCTTGCATGGAAAATCAGCCAAAGCAAACAGTGCACTAATCTTTTTGTCGCGCCCGGAAACACGGGCACCGCGTCCGTCGCCAAAAATATTCCGATTGGCATCAACGATTTTCCTTTGCTGGGGACATTCTGTCTGGAAAATCAGATCGAACTCGTGGTCGTGGGTCCCGAAGGCCCGTTGGTAAATGGGATGCGTGATTTTTTTGAAGGTGATCCGCGCTTACGGCAGATTCTCTTTGTCGGGCCCGGAAGGGCCGGGGCGCAACTGGAAGGAAGCAAGGATTTCTCAAAACAATTCATGCTGCGCAATGGTATCCCCACGGCGAAGGCAAGAACGTTTCGCGCGGATGAGGTAACCGAGGCACTCAACTATCTTGCATCCTGCAAGCCTCCGATTGTTTTGAAAGCGGATGGACTGGCAGCTGGAAAAGGCGTTATCATTACTCCCTCGGTCCGCGAAGCTCAGGTTGCGATACGCGAAATGCTCGAGGAAAAAAAGTTTGGCGATGCCAGCGCCAAAGTTTTGGTGGAGGAATTTTTAGACGGCATCGAACTTTCGGTCTTTGTTCTGACGGACGGGAAAGATTACGTAGTCCTGCCGGAAGCAAAGGATTACAAGCGAATTGGAGTAGGTGATACGGGGCCGAACACCGGGGGCATGGGGGCGGTTTCGCCGGTCATTTTTGCCAATGCGGTCTTTATGAAAAACGTTGAAGAGAAAGTGATCAAACCCACCATTGCCGGATTGCATCGGGAGAAAATCCCCTACAAGGGATTTATTTTTATTGGGCTGATGAATGTCAAGGGCATGCCCTATGTGATTGAGTACAATGCGCGGATGGGTGACCCTGAAACGCAAGTCGTCATGCCCCGGATAAAAAATGATTTCGTTGAATTGCTGACGGCGGCAGCCAGGGGGGAGCTGAAAGAGAAGCAAGTTCAGCAGGAGAACTTATTTGCCGTCACCGTTTCCCTTGTTTCCGGCGGCTATCCCGGAGACTATCAAAAAGGAAAAGTGATATCAGGAATTGAAAAAAACGGAACCGTGTTGATTTTCCATGCGGGCACTAAAGGCCAGGGTGGCAACGTACTGACCGACGGCGGGCGCGTGCTGGCTGTCACAGGTAGGGGCGCCGATCTGAGGGAAGCCTCTAACAATGCCTACGAGGCTATTTCCGGCATTCATTGGGATGGGCTATATTTCCGGACGGATATTGGATTAGATTTGCAACGTTGGAGGGAATGAGCGTCAAGCTCCCATCTCCATACTGAATATAATTATTATGGGCTGTGCATGTGGATCGGGCAAAAATGGCGCTGTCGCCGGTTGCGAAAACAATGGAGCCTGCAAAACGGGCGGATGCAATAAAATGAACGTTTTTGACTGGCTCTCCAATATGGACATGCCAGGCGCCGATAAGTTTGAGGTCGTAGAGGTGCGCTTTAAAGGGGGTCGCAAGGATTTCTTTAGAAATTCGGAGAAACTCTCCTTAACCACGGGAGACCCCGTAGTCGTCGAAGTGCCCAACGGCCACCACCTTGGCTACGTGTCGCTGCAGGGCGAGCTCGTGCGCCTGCAGATGCAAAAGAAAAAAGTCGCCAACGATCATGAGATCAAGAAGATTTACCGGGTTGCACACCAGCGGGACCTGGATAAGTATGAAGACGCAAAAAAACGAGAGTCTCCTTCATTGTACCGTTCGCGCGAAATTATACGACAGTATAAATTGGAAATGAAACTCTCGGATGTGGAGTTCCAATCCGATAATACGAAGGCTACATTTTATTATTCTGCGGAAGACCGCGTGGATTTCCGCGAATTGATTAAAGCGCTGGCGGCCGAATTCAAAGTGCGCGTGGAGATGCGCCAAATCAGCCTGCGACAGGAAGCTGGAAGGTTGGGGGGCATTGGCGTTTGCGGCCGCGAACTATGCTGCTCTACATGGCTCACAGACTTCAAGAATGTGGCCACCAGCGCCGCGCGCTACCAAAACCTTTCTCTGAATCCCAGCAAACTCTCTGGTCAATGCGGCCGTCTCAAATGCTGTCTCAACTACGAATTGGAAACCTACATGGAGGCCTTGGAAGATATTCCAAAGGTGGAAGGACCCCTGCTTACCGAAAAAGGGGAGGCGACACTTCAAAAGACCGATATCTTTCGCAAAATCATGTGGTTTGGTTTCCGAGAGGACAACACCTGGTATCCGCTCAACGTGGTGCGGGTCAATGAAATCCTTCGCATGAACCGGGAGGGAAAAAAGCCGGCCAGCCTGGAAGAAAACGTGGTTGCAGAAAAGGAATCCGCATCATCGTTGAATAGTGACCTTGAAAGTCTCGATAAAAAATTTAAGAATAAGTCGGGCAAGAAGAAAAGAGGCGGTCGCGACCGCAACAGAAACAGGGACAACCGCAACCCCAACAATCAAAACCCAAACCATCCTCGCAACCGATGAGGTTCTTTGTTTTACCGGCCTTCCTGGTCACGCTGCTCGTGGCTTGCGATGACAGCCGTGTCTATGAGTATAACCAGGATTTTGCGGATCGTGCGTGGAAGGTGTCCGACACCCCCCGGTTTGAGTTTGTCATTAAAGACCTGGGCAAGAAATACAATTTGTATTATAACGTCCGCAACTCCCTGGACTATCCGTTTGCCCGCCTCTTCGTCCAATATTCCCTGGAAGATTCCACGGGTGCAGCATTACAGAAGAAATTAGTCTCCGAATTTCTTTTCGATCAAAAAACCGGCCAACCCCACGGCAGCAGCGGTCTGGGCGATGTGTACGACCACCGGTTTTTGTTGCTGAATGACTATGAATTCAAGCGGCCGGGAAAATACAGAATGAAACTGGAGCAATTCATGCGAATGGACACCTTGCATGGCGTCCTGGCCGTAGGGGTACGTGTGGAGACGGCCGGGGAAAATAAATAGGAAATTATTTTGTGCTGGTGGCCAACACCATCTTCACCTTGTGCCTGGCTCCAATCTGCATGACATCAACGAGGTCTTGAACGGTCAGGTTCCTGGGCAAATGGAGTACGATCGTAGGTTCACTGATACCTTTGGTCGCTTTTAGCAGTTCTTCTTCCAATTGAGCAAAGGGTATTTCGCGCTGGTTGATAAAGTAATGCTTGTTTTCGGTGACCGTCAAGGAGATGCTTTGTTTGTTGAGTGTCTGGCCGGACTTTGATTTTGGCAAAAGCACTTTGATCACATTGGGGTTGGTAACGGTGGAAATGATCAGGAAAAAAAGGAGCAGAAAGAACATGATGTCATTCAGTGACGAAGTTGCCACCTCTGCCCGGAACTCGCCTTTGCGCTTAATATTCATGACGCAGGGCTTAAAATAGATCGCATAAATTCAAACACGTCTTTTTGGATACGCAAGGAAAAGCGATTGATCTTTTGTTGCAAAAAGTGATACGAGGCATAGGCAATGACACCCACGATCAGGCCGGACCCGCTGGTGATCATCTTTTCGTATAAACCACCGGCAATGATACCGATGCTAATGTTGTCCGAAAGGGAGATGTTGTAGAAGATGCGAATGATACCAGAAATTGTGCCGATGAAACCCAACATGGGTGCAATTCCGGCGATGATCCCGAGATAACCCATGTTTTTCTCCATTTCGGCAATTTCAATATTGGTGGCCGATTCCATCATGGTTTCAATTTCTTTGATGGACTTCCCAACATGATCCAGCCCGCTCAGGAGGATTTTTCCGGCGGCGGATGACTCCTGATCCGCGTACATTTTTGCTCCCTTGATGTCTCCGGCCTGCAGATACTTCCTGATATGAAGCATAAGATCCTTTCTTCCCCTGGTAACGTTGCGGATATACAGGTAGCGTTCAATCAAGAGATAAAAAGACGCAAGCGAAAGAAGGAGTATAGGAATCATGACAACCCCACCCTTCATCAGCAAGGATGCAATGGATAATTCAGCGGGTGTTTCGGTAATTTGAAGGATCATATTGATGGGCTAAAACGCTGCAAGATTGTAATTATTTTTCACTTTCTCCCCGTTCTGGAGTGGTCGGTGATAACACCGACCACGGGCAAAACTCGAGACCCGAAACGCTAAACCCGAAACCCGACTACGCTGAAACAGCTTCGTCGGGCAGGCTTGAGACCCGACTACGCTGAAACGGCCTCGTCGGGCAGGCCGAAACCCAGAAGTATCCAAAAACAAATCGTCCCGCTGAGCGGGACGATTATGGTGACTGCGGCTAGGCCTTTCCTTTCTTGGGCTGATCCTTTTTCTGGGGCTGTACAGGTATCGGCTTGTTCAGAATCTCCAGGGCATCAATGGTATCTTTATCGCCAGGAGCCAGCGTAAGCAATTTCTCATAGTTTGATTTGGCCGACTCATAATCTTTTTTCAGATAGAAATAGTATCCGAGATAACGATAGGCTGAAATCAGATCCTTCTTATTTTTTTCGGGATTTGTAGAGCCCTTCTCAATTACTTTTTCAAAAAAGGGTTTGGCCAGTCCTTGCTCGGATTCGGGATCCAACTGGGATTTGGTGTTGGCTTCCCAGACATATCCAACCGTCATTTCAGGTTGCATTTTAATCAGCCTGCTGAAAGCACTATCCGCTTCGACCAGTTGATTGTTATAGTAGCATGCGCGGCCGATCGAAAAGTAATCCAGTGATTTCGGCCCGTCTTTCCGCTTGCTGATCAGTTTCTGATAAACATCAACTGCCTGGGCAAATTTTTTGGTCCGGTAATACGTGTCTCCAAGGAGTTGTAAGATTTCAACATTATCTGCATTGATGGCTAAGCTTTTACTCAATGCGATTGTAGCGAGGGAATCCTGCTTTAGCTTGACCAGGACTTTCCCATAATCGGCATAGTCTTTTGCCTCCACATCCTCCGGCTTTGCTTTCTCAAAGTAGCGTTCAAAAATGTCCCTGCTTTTTGCAAAATCATTATCCTCCGACAAGGAGTTGGCATAAAAACGAAGCGTAACGACCTTTACGTCGGGTGCCCCGACCACCTTGGAGAAAACTTCGTTCGCCCGTTTGTAGTCTTTCGCCATGAACAGAAAGAAGGCGTACTGATACTGGTATGCCTCCGGTTTTTCAGTCAGCGCGAGATAACTTTCATAGGACTTTACCGCGTTGGCGGCTTCCTTGACACCCATGAGATAGTATATTTCGCCCAGTTCTTTGTAAGCGGGTGTATACCTGGGGTCAACGCTTGTCGCCTTCTTGAAATTCTCCAGCGCAAGTTCGGTATTTTTGGAGCGTTCAAATACCAGCCCCGATTTGTAATGCGGTTTTGCCAGTTTAGGTTGCATCGCGGCGGCGCGCTCATAACTACTGACGGAAAGACCTCCGTTGTTCTGGAGAAGATAGGCGTCCCCCAGCAGGATCTGAACATCGGCATCAGTATCGGCGATAGACTTAGCCTTATTGAGCAAGTTGATAGCATCGACCGAATACTTATTATCGATCAGATAGGCTTCGGCGACGGCTTTTAAAACCGCCGCGTTCCTGGATTTGGTTATGGTCAACGCCTTGTCAAATTGAAGTTTGGCGTCTGCCTCCTTTTTCTCTAACAAGTTGATCTGTCCTTTGCCCGCGTAGTTTAACGGTTCCTTGTCATTCAGCGCGATGCCTTTGTCAAATGACGCCAGCGCCCTGGCACGGTCACCCGTTTGCAATTGAACGTAACCTAGATAATACAATAGCGATGCGTCCAATGGATTTGCGGCAACGGCCTGTTCCAACTCTGCCAGGGCCTTTTTCGATTGCTCCGTTTCCACCAGGTACAGCGCCTTGGGAACACTGGGGTTTATCGGAGTTTGACTTTGAGCCAGGGTGACGATGCAGGTCAACAACAAGGTCAAGGATGCCACGGGCCTGTACGGGATTAGCTTATCATTTTTCATTCTTCTCATAGTAAGACGCAAATTTAACTATTGGATTTTGTTTTTGTTGATTTTTATGAGTCTTGTTGGCATAGTAGCAGGAACCATGCCCGATTTCAGCACAATTCGCTGCCCTTTATCCCCCGCGACAAAAGAGATAAATCCTGTTCCCAGGCCCATTCGGGCCTCCCGGCTGAGGATGTACACATCCCGCCGGAGAGGATATTGGCCGTTGGCAATGTAAGCCTGGTAAGGCTGTACCGCATCCCCTCCTTTGGCAACCCTGGCCACTCTTATCGTGTTAAGAAACCGATTGGTTGTGGCATCGTCCCGGTCGCCAATCCAACAGGCGCCGATCAAGCCCATGGCATTTGGCCTCTTCGACACATAATCGACTACTGCGGCGTTGCTGTCGACCGCATAAAAATGGGGTGGCAATTTTTCTACGCGTTGTAAGGAGTCGTTAAGAAAACGGACGATTCCGGATTGGGGATTATCAAAAACGACGTCGATATCCGTAAGCTTGTTGGCCCGGTTGATTTGGCTCCAGCGTGTTAATTTACCCTCAACAATAGCCTGAAGTTGCGAGAATTGAAGAACACTGTCGGAATTGCTTCGATTAAGAATAATGGCTACTCCGTCGTTGGCGACCTTGATTTGGGTGGGGATAAGTTTTATTTTATTGAACACTTCCATCTCATCGTTCGTCAGTTTACGTGTGACAACCGCTAATCGAACGCTGTCTTTGAGGAGTTTATCAATAGCTTCCGCTTCGGAAGTATAACTGACGTGGATGAAAGCATAATGGTAAGTGCCTACGAAGGTGTCGACCTCGGCTTCCAATAAGGGCCTCAGGGATTCGTCAACAGCAATCTTGATCGTTCCGGTAGTCGGGTTATCCAGGATGTTCCCATTTTTGTCCCGGGGAAGACAACTGCTGACCAGAAACGCGAATCCCGTCGCGAATAGAAAAACCACCCTGATGTTCATTTTTCTTTCCCTATTTGCTTTGTTGATAGGCCCGCCAGCCGCGGACAATACCATAGGCAATCAGGATTGCGCCCAAGGGGATTGAATAAGAAGCCGGGATATTGAATAGGAATTCTGACTTCCAGATGACCGCAATGCCCAATGAAAAATAGACCAGTGCCATGAAGCCATGGAAGTACTTCATGATCACCTGCAAGGTCGTCGATTTGTCTTCCGATTCTATTCTCATAGTTAATCCGCCAGCTTGAAGTTGACCGGAAGAACGAACCGGACACGAACCGGTCTGCCATTCTGCTTGCCGGCCTTCCAGGGAGGCATCATTTGAACGACGCGCGCAGCTTCTTTATCGCAATCCATGCTAATTCCTTTTACTGTCTGGACATCGGTGATCTTACCATCGGTGTTCACAACGAAGCCGACGAATACACGGCCTTCGGTACCCATTCTTCTTGCCTGCGGGGGATACTTCATGTTCTTCTGAATAAATTTCATCATCGCTTCGTAGCCTCCCGGAAATTCGGGTTGCTGCTCAACGACGGTGTAGATCTGGTTGTCATCTCCATTGTCTACCACCTCTTTGACGGGCTCTTCGAAAACCACGGTTTCAGGACCTTCCGTCGTTTCCGTGCTTACTTCGGTCTTCTTGATTTCTTCAATGGTCGGTATTTCTTCTTCCAACACTTCTTCCTTGGTCACCTTTGGAGCAACATATTTGAGCGTCTTTACCGGGGGCGGAACTTCAACCCTTGGAGGAGGAGGGGTATTTGGCATGATTGGCGGCGGCTGATCCAGCGTTACAACCTTGCTCAAATCCTTTTTAAAGTCGCTCGCTCCTTCCCGGCTGCGAAAAAATTCCGCGATGGTAGGGTAAGCGATTGCCAATCCCATGATCAACAGCATTCCGATAAAGGACAATATCACATTTCGGGAATAAATCTTCCTGATGAAATAAGCACCATAATCCTTGTTACGGTTCTCAAACAGGATATCCTCCCAAGTGGTGTGTATGGCAGCTTCCGTTTTCATAATTGTACGTCTTTGATTAATTCCTTGTCAACCTTGGTTACGTCCACGATGGCATACCGCTGAATACTGTTAATATTCATTTCGTCGAGTATGTCCACCATGTTCTTGTATTTTGATTCATCCAGCGACTTGATCAGGACAATTAACTTTGGAATATCTCTTTTCTTTTCCAACAAAAGCTTGCGAATGCCGGTGTTTGAAAAATTAGTGACCTTGACCTCCGGGTCAGTGATACCGATATACCAGTAGATCTTGTCGTTTTTCCCCATAACCAGCGTCAGTACGTGCTTCTCGTTGACCTTGGGTGGTTCCTTTTCGTCCTCCTCGGGCATGGTAATTTCCATTGTCTGAGGTTTATTCAGCGTTGCAGTGAGCACAAAAAAAGTAAGCAAAAGGAACGCAAGGTCTACCATCGGTGTCATATCAATCCGCGTAGAGGTCTTCTTAGCCCGGATCTTACCACCCTTCTTTTTGCCACCGCCGCCTTCTTGACTTATTTCTGACATAGGATTGTATGTTTAACTGGTTTTGACAATAAGATGCTTTCAAGCCGGTTTTTCCATATTGGTAATCAAATTAAATCGATTCACTTTCCGATCGATAAGGGTCTTGATGACTTTCTTTATCGTAGGAAAATCGGCGTCACGGTCGCCCTTGATAGCAATCCGGAGTCTTCGGTTGGTCAGGCGGGATTCCAACACCCAATCTGCCAGCTCATTGTGGAGGGAGTCGATCGGGATACCCTCTTGTCTTACCAGCTTGCGTTCTTCAGCGCCGAGATCCAGATACTGTTTCATGCTGGCAATAGGCACACCGATACTGGATGCGATGACTGCAAAGGCATGTTGCTCGGTCTGGTCGAAGGTAACCCCATAACGCGTGCCCATTTTTTGAAGCACATCGGCGCGGTTATACTGTCCATCCATATTAAAAAAGACAAGGCCGTCCTTGGAAACCATGATGGTCAGCACGTCGGTGTCGGGGATCTTGATTTCGGAGACCGAAGAGGGCGTATCCACCGGGACTGGCTCATCCGTGGCAAACTTTGTAGTGAGCATGAAGAAAGTAACCAGGAGAAACGCCAGGTCCACCATGGGCGTCATGTCAAGTGTGGGAGAACTCCGGTGTGGTCTTACCTTAGCCATAGTATTTTTTGTTTTGCCAGATCAATTTTTGGCCTGTGTGGAGAAATTCTGGATGATGCAAAAGCCAGCTTCATCGATGCCATAGGTCAGTGAATCGATGGCACTGGTGAAGTAGTTATACATAATAATCGCCACAGCCGAGGTGCCGATACCCAGGGCCGTATTAATCAACGCTTCGGAAATACCGTTTGCAAGGGCTACCGCATCGGGTGAGCCGGCTTGAGCAAGGGCCGCAAATGCAACGATCATACCCCGCACTGTACCCAACAATCCCATCAGGGTAGCGATCGAGGCAATGGTGGCGATAATAACGAGGTTTTTCTGGAGCATGGGCATTTCAAGCTGCGTCGTTTCTTCGATGTCCTTTTGGATAATCTGTATGCGCTTGTCAACTTCCATCGTATTGTTTTTAGCCAACTCCGAATATTTGGAAAGTCCGGCCTTTACAACATTGCCGATCGATCCTTTTTGCCGATCGCATTCCGCAAGGGCCTGATCGATATTATTGGATTCTACTAACGCCTTGATCTTCCTTACAAATTTCTGGGTGTTGTCTTTACCTCTGGCAGAACTGATGGTGATCAGTCGCTCAATTGAAAACGTAATAACCATCATAGCCAGCGCAATCAAAAATCCTACAATCGGGCCTCCCTTGAAAATTACCCCAAAGAAATCTCCAGGAAGCGGATGTTGCGTATTGTCACCACCCTGGAAATGGCTACCATCGCCCAACACGTAGTAAAAGATCAGATAAGCGATGATGATCTCCAGTACAATGACGGTCGACGAAAACGCCGACTTAATGCTATCGCCTAAGGAGCCGGAACTTGATTTTTTTGGATTTTTCATAGGTCTAGGGTAATAGTTATAGAATAATTGATTTAGGGTTTAAAAGTCACATATATGTCAAAATATATTACTTTTCAGGGGAATAAAAATACATAGAATTTCTAAACGACCAAGCCAATTTTGGTCAAAAACTCTGTTCGGAATACCAAATCACAACTTATCATACCCCTTAAATAATCTCCTTTGTCTATACCAAGCCACCAACACGGGGATGGCGCTCAGAACAATCATTCCAAAAACGATCGTTTCCAAATGGTCGGTAAGCGTAGGGAACATATTCCCCAAGCCGTATCCGGCAAATAACATCGTTGATACCCAGATTGTTGCCCCAATAATATTAAACAAAATGAATTTATTATAATTAATATGGGCTAATCCCGCAAAGATGGGGACGAAAGTTCTGATGATGGGTAAAAATCGCCCCAGGATAAAGGCCCACATACCGTACCGGTCATAAAAACCCCGGGTCATATCCATGTATTTCTTCTTGTAAAAGAAATTCTCTTTTCGGTTAGCCAGGTAATTTCCGGCCCTTTTGCCAAACCAGTATCCCACCATGGATCCGCTGACGGCGCTGACAATCAGAAGGGGCCACAAAACAAAGACGTTGATATCCAGGTACTCGGAATCGGAAAGTATCCCGGCTACAAAAATCAAGGAATCCCCAGGAAGGAAAAACCCAAAGAAGACCCCCGTCTCCATAAAGATGATCAGGAGCAATAAGGCGACTCCCCCGAAGCGAATAATGGATTCAGGATTAAAGAAATCAGGGAAGGCTAGTATATGTTCCACTATAAAATTTTGCTTAAGGGATTCTGGTTTACACTCCTGAACGGAAACAGCAAGATTATAAAGTTAGGCAAAATCATGACTTTGATCGATTAAGTTTTTCTTCCCGGTTCCACCGTTTTTGTATCAAAGTCAAGAACGATGGGTGCTGCAATGAAAATAGACGAATAAGTGCCAATGAGGATCCCGATAAAAAGCGCAAAGGAAAATCCCCGAAGAACTTCTCCGCCAAAGATCAACAACACAGTAACGACGGTCAACGTAGTACCCGAAGTGATCAGGGTACGGCTAAGCGTACTGTTAATTGCATCATTGAATATTTTAGGTCTGTCGTGTGACGTGCCGATGCTCAGGTATTCACGGATCCGGTCAAAGATGATCACCGTGTCATTCAGCGAGTAGCCGATGACGGTCAGGATAGCGGCCACAAATACCTGGTCGACTTCAAAAGACAATCCGAACAAGTGTGCCACCGCAAAAGCGGCAAACACAAAGAGCGAGTCATGGAGCGTAGCGATGATAGCGCCCACACTGTACTGCCATTTTCTAAACCGGATCAGGATGTAAAGAAAAATAGCCACGACGGAAGCAAAGCTCGCCTTAAAGGCAGAGTCCTTGATGTCGCTGGCCACCGTGGGCCCTACTTTGGAGGAGCTTGGAATAATAAAGTGGCTGTCATCCAATTTGGATTCATCCGCGGAATACTTCAACTGGGTTAATTTTTCCAACCCGTTGACGAGGGCCTGTTTTACTTTGTTATCCGCTGCCTCGGATTGATCATCGGTCAGGTACGATGTAGTGATTTTCATCCGGTCATTTGAACCGTAGTTCTTCACTTCTGTACCGGTGCCTTCAAAAGCTTCGGTCAGGGCTACTTTCATCCCGGTGGCTTCCACGGGCTTCGTAAAGCTCGCAACATAAGAACGGCCTCCTTTGAAATCAACGCCCAGGTTCAAGCCCTGAATCGCAATGACCACCAGGCCGATGACAATGATGGAAACTGAAATAATATAATTGATTTTGCGCACGCCGACGAAGTTGAAGTTTCTCCGGTGACTCACCAGGCCAGACAAAAAACTATTAAAAGATATCCGGGTCTCATCTCCCTTTCGTACGACCCAATCGATAATGACGTGCGAGATGTATACGGAAGAAAAGAATGAAGTGATGATACCCACAATCAATACGATCGCGAATCCTTTGAGGGGCCCTTGTCCGAACACAAACAGGAAAATTGCAGTCAACAACGTAGTCAGGTTGGAGTCAAAAATCGTCGCGAAGGCTTTGGAATACCCGGTTTTGATAGCATCGCGCAGCATCCTTCCGTGGCGAAGCTCCTCTTTGATCCGTTCATAGATCAGAACGTTGGCGTCAATGGCCATACCCATCGTAAGCACAATACCGGCAATGCCGGGCAGGGTAAGCGCCGCATTAAGTTGGGCAAGGATACCCAGGATAAAAAAGATATTGAACAACAGCGCAATATTGGCCACCCAGCCACCTCTTGTATAGTAGACGACAACAAACAGCGCCACGATGACGAGCCCACACGCCATGGAGAGTAGTCCCTGATCCTTGGCTACCTGGCCCAGGGTAGGGCCCACGATATTTTCTTCTACAATTCTGGTAGGCGCCGGCAAGGATCCTGCTTTCAATACATTGGCAAGGTCCTTGGCCTCATCGATGGTGAACGTACCGGTGATTTGAGAATTTCCGTTTGGGATTTCGCCTTGAACCGTGGGCGCCGTATAAACGAAATTGTCGAGTACGATAGCAACCCGGCCCTGTGGCTGTTTGCTGGCTTCCGCTGCGGTGATCTTAGCCCATAAGCGCGCACCGGACGGATTCATAGTCATACTTACTGCCGGGCGCGCAAACTGATCATATTCGTTCCGCGCATCCGTGATGACTTCCCCGGTGAGTAACGGCTTTCCGGTGCGTCCGACGTTGACAAAATTTAACTGAATATCTTCTATGCCGGGTGTTTGTTTTGGTTCTGGTTTTACATCCCAGAAATAACCAATCGTCCGGGGAAATAATGCCTGTACGTCCGGCCTCCTGAGAATACTGTTGATCTCGGCGGTATCCTTGAGCGGATACAAAAACGGGATCTGCTGATTGCTTAAAGCGAACAATGGCGACAAGGTTGCCTGTGTCAACGAATCCAATGATCCGCCCGTGCTGTCTTTGGCAATGCTTAATTCTTTCTCCAGTTGCGACTTGACGGTATCCGTTTTCACTGTATCTTTTGAAAGCAGTCTTGTCAAATCATTTTCTTTTTTTGCAGGAGTGCTGAGCTGGGCTTTCTTTCTTGCGTTTTGCTCCTTTACCAGCATTTGATTGATCCCCCTCAGGGCCTGGTTGAGTTGAGGATCATTTGATTCTACCACTTCCCAAAACTCAAGTCTGGCCACGCCCTGTAAGAGTTTGCGCACGCGCTCTGCATTGTCTGCCCCTGGAATTTCAATTTGAATCCTTCCAGTCCCCTGCAAGCGCTGGACCGTAGGCTGGGAAGCGCCAAACTGATCGACTCGTTTTTTCAAAATAGTGTACGAGCGCTCGATGGCGCTTTCAATTTCGGTGTTCAAAAACTTTCTAACGGCCTCGTCGCTGTCAGAAAGGCTTACCCTGCCTTTGGTTGTGGTGGAGGCAAACATGGGAGCAAGTCTCTTGTCGGGGTTAGCATCTTTGAAAGCCTTATAGAAAAGATCGAGATAACTCTCCTGGCTCTTCTTCTGCAATTCATTGGCCTTTCGGGCGGCGGCGATAAAATCCGGGTCCTGGCTGTTTCCACTCAGGCTCTTGATAATGTCTGCCTGTGAGACTTCGAGTACCACCAGCATGCCTCCCTGCAAATCCAGGCCTAAGCTCAACTCATTGTCCTTTACTTCCTTGTACGTATAATCTTTCCACAAAAGATTATACACCGGTTTGTTATAAAGCGAATCCAGATAAAACTGTTTCTTGGCCAGGCTGATGTTTCCGATTTTGTCAGTGGCATAACCGATCGCCTTTTGCTGAACCCGTTGGGCGACAAAGGTGAACGACAAATAAAATAAACAAAGCGAGGTGATGATAACGGCCAGGACGATAATGACTCCTTTGTTGCGCATGATTAAGATTGTTTGTAATAAAAAAAATTGTTGAAAAGGAAAAGTAATAAATGCTCCAGGGCAGAGGAGCATCAACAAAAATTCAATTCCTGATTAAGGCGCGTTGGGCGAAATAATGGCCCTGAACAAAATCTTGAAATAGGGGGCAATGATCTCTGCACCCGTGAAAAATTTCTCCTCGGTTTCTTTCTGTTCAGTCAATGTTTTGAGCAGGGTTGGGATATGCTCATCCAACTGAATGGCGGAGCTGGGTACAACATCCGCCGGCGCGTTGACAATGATGGTAGCGTGAGGGTGCTGATCCGACTTCTGCCCCGCGTTCGGGATGGACGTATCGCTTTCGGCGGGCCTGTAGAAGGATTGCGAAAACAGGATAACCACCACGGTTAAAACCCCGGCGATCATTAGAATCATTCTGGAAAACTGCTTTTGCATGAGTTCGTTCCCTGAAAGGCGTACAAAAGTAGGAATTAGAAATTAATAAGCAACCCCCGCCAGCCTGGCCCTCAAAAAACACACCAGTACCTCCAGCGCCCGCTCAAAGTGGATGTCGTTGGGAACAACCAGGTCAGCCTTGTGCTTGAGCGGTCTGATTAGGCTGTCGTACACGGGCATAACATGGTATTGATAGCGGTAAAGCACATCATCGAGTTCATAGCCACGCTCCTTTTGGTCGCGCATGATCCGGCGGCCAAGCTTTACATGGTCCTTGGCTTCGATAAACAACTTAAGGTCAAGCTCCTTGTCAATTTCCTCAAAATATTGAATAAATAATCCCTCCACTACCAAAATGGGTGCCGCTTTGAATTCCAGCATGCGAGGTTCGGCAAGTGGGTTATTGAAGGTATATTCCTTTTTAACTACGTTGTGCCCGGCTTTGAGCCTGAGCAAGTCTGCCCGGAATGCTTCGTGGTCAATGGCACCCGGCAGATCAAAATTCTTAACACCCTTCTCATCCAGCGGTTGCTGTTCGCGTGGTTTGTAGTAATTATCCTGGGAAATAAGGCAAATTTCCTGTGGTCTAAAATGGGAAGAAAGGCCTTTTAGAAAATGCGTCTTACCCGAACCGCTGCCGCCTGTAATGCCGATGGTATAGGGCTTTGTCATAATGGATGGGCCAGCAAGGATCCCTTTTCTTTCAAAAAATCAACCAGCTTTTCTATGGCCCTTGCCCGATGACTCACTTTGTTTTTCTCATCCATACTCATTTCGGCGAGGGTGGTTGAATGGCCATCCGGCAAAAAAAGAGGATCATAACCAAATCCTCCGGCACCCCTTTTTTCCTCCAGAATAACGCCGGTTACAATGCCTTCAAATTGGCGCGTATTGCCCGGTTCCACAAACGTAATGTTAGTCCTGAACTGCGCTTTCCGGTTGATAACCCCTCGCAGGTTTTTCAGGAGCAGGTCCATATTGTCTTGATATCCTCGTTGTGGTCCGGCATACCGAGCGGAATAAACCCCGGGCGCTCCATTCAGTGCCTCCACTTCCAGCCCGGTGTCATCTGCAAAGCAGGAAATGTTATACCTCCCGAAGACGTAGCGTGCCTTTTGAAGGGAGTTGGCCTCGATGGTGTTTTGGTCCTCCTGCAATTCCTCCTCGCATCCAATCTCTTTTAGCGATACCAATTGAAAATAGTCTCCGATAAGTCCTTGTACTTCCTTCAGCTTGTGAATGTTGTTCGTGGCAAAACAAATTCGCATGACCTATTGAACGCTGATCAACTCGATATCAAAAATCAGATTTGCATCCGGTGGTATGACCTGGTCATCAGTGCCATTGGCTGCGTAAGCCAATCCCGAAGGAATATAAAAGGTCGCTTTACTTCCGGAAGGCAAAAATTGAAGACCGATCTGCAATCCTTCCATCAGGGAATTCATTGGATAGGATACAACATTAGTGGGTTGACTGAAAACATGGTTATTGATTAACAACTTTCCTGCGTATTTGAAACTGACCAGATTGGTAAGGGTAGGCTTTGTTCCGGTGCCCAGGGTTGTGATCACATATCGAATGCCGCTGGGATCGTGAACGGCCACAATGGCGCTGTCTGCAAGGTACTTGTCTATCGCGGCAATGTCATTTTGAAGTTTTACGTCATCATCAATTAATTCAACTTCATAGATCAGGTTTGCGTTGGGGGGAACCGCTCCTGCTGCTCCCGCTGATCCGAAGGCCAGCCCGGAAGGAACATAGAGTGTGGCCCTACTCCCTTTGGGGATCAACGGAAATGCGATAATCCAGCCTGGAATCTCATCCGTAAGATTGACGGTCACCGGCTTCGTAGTCTGATCAAAGATCTCATGGTTGCTTAACAATCTCCCGATAAACTGTATGGTTATCTTACTCGTCGCACTGGGTTTATTCCCCGTGCCCGGCACGGTGATCACATAGCGCAGTCCGCTAGCGTCCTGTTCGGCGGTGATGTGATTATCGGACAAATACATGTCGATAATTCCAATGTCCTTCTGAAGCTGTTCATCGTAACTCAATGTTTTTTCCTTGTGACAGGCCACCAAAAGCATCACCATTGGCACAAAAATCAAAACAACTCTTTTCATAGCGATGGGGTCATTTAATTCCTATTAATTCCACTTCGAAGATCAGATTTGCGTGGCTGGGAATCTGAGGCGGATAACCTTTTGCTCCATAACCTAACGTGGAGGGTACATATAATGTGGCCCTGCCGCCCACGGCCAGCAACGGAAAACCGATTTGCCAACCCTTAATAAGGTTTGCCAGCGGAAAAGTCACCGGCTGTGCAGATTGATCAAATATGATTCCATCCATCAGTTTTCCTATATACTTTACCACTACGGTCTGGGTGACCTTCGGTTTCAACCCTTTTCCGGCGCGGGTAATTACATAACGCAGACCCGATGAATCCTGGGATGCCATAATCTTCTTTTCTTCCAGATATTGATCGATCGATTGGATGTCTTTTGCTAACTGCTCTTTTTGGTCTTTCCGAAATTGCTCGTTTTGCCGGGCTACGATCTGTTCCTGCATTTTCATTGCCTGTTCCCGGGAGTAGACATCATTGACGCCCATATTAAAAGTAAATTCGCTTTTGGGATCGATTTTGGGAGGCAGCGGCTGCCGGAATGTTTTTTGAAACAATACGTCGGCCTGTATCTTAAACGTAATGCTGTCGCCTTTTGAGAGCAAGCGAAAGATCTCATCGATTCCATCCTCCTGCTTGATGGCCATCGTGTCCTGCACCATCACCATCCACGGCGTTTCTCCTTTGCGGGAATCATTCCAAACCGAATCCTTGCCGTCTTTGAAAACCATGCTCATGATCAGTATCTGCCCTGGTTTTGCAGGGTGGCCGTCACCTCTCCTTACGACCGTATATTTAAGGCCTCTTGGGGTTTCTTTCACATTGGTACAGGCAATGCATAACAGCAATACGATCCCGGTCAGCCAGTTCGATTTTTTCATTCTATAAGCGTTTAAAAATTGATTTTGGTTTAAAGTTGATTCAGTTGGCCCTGATAGGCAGGCAACAATTCCAGGAATTTTTGAAGCGTTTGCTCCAGGGTTAATTTAGATGACCCTCCCGATGCATTCTTATGCCCGCCGCCCTCAAAGTGTTTTCGTGCAAACTCATTGACCGAAAAATTGCCAATCGACCGGAAGGAAAGTTTTATTTCCTCCTTGCGATCGTACATCAAAACAGACAGCCGCATACCACTAATCGAAAGGCCATAGTTCACCAGGCCTTCGGTGTCTCCCGTCTGCGAACCAAATTTCTTTAATTCCTCATGGGTTATGGTGATGTAAGCCGTCCGGTATTCCGGCAGGACTTGAAGTTTTTGACTTAGGACGTAGCCCGTCAAGCGAAGCCGCTCCACGGAGTTCGTATCGTAAATGAGGCGGGCTACCTCGCTGGGATTGGCCCCCAAGCCTACCAATTCTGAAGCGATCAGGAATTCTTTTTGTGTTGTGTTGTTATGACGGAACCCGCCGGTATCGGTCATCAGGCCTGCATACAGACAGTTCGCGATGGCTTCGTCGATTTGGGACTCTTCGTCTAATTCCTTGATCAATTCATACACCAGTCCGGACGTCGAGGCCGATAGGGCATCCCATTGAATGAAATCGGCAAAATTTTCGGGGTCAAGATGATGATCAATAAGGACCTTCTTGGCCTTGGATTTTCTCACCGTTTCGCCCAGATCGTTGACCCTGGCCAGGCCGGAAAAGTCAAGGCAGAATATAACATTGGCTTTGGTTATTAGTTCGGCCGCCTTTTTCTCCAATTCTTTTGATTCTTTGGAAAGGGCGATCACCTCATCATTGCCAGGCATCCAGGCCAGAAAATGGGGGTAATCGCTTGGCGTGATCACCTGTACTTTGTGGCCTTTCTTTTTGAGGAAGCCGGCGAGTCCAAGGGACGATCCAAGTGCATCGGCATCCGGTTTAAAATGGGTAATGATGACCGCTTTCCGGGGCCTGCTGATATAGGCTTTAAACGCTTGGAGATTTTCCATGGAGGGGGCAAAAATACAAATAGTTATGAGTTATGGGGCTGGATTCATGATTCTTGTTGCCGGAGAAGGGAAATTCTGACTGAATCAAGTGACCAGTCCAAAGGACTCCATCGGAGAAACCAGAATCTTTTAATAGTTTTGCGGCCATTAAAATTAAGATTCTTACCAAATAATTCACTAGAAATGGCTACCAACAGAACCTTTACCATGATCAAACCCGACGCCGTGTCGGCTACAAATACTGGATCCATAATCAAAATGATTGAGGAGACCGGCTTTCGGATACGGGCAATGAAGAAAGTGCAGCTAAGCCCTGAATTGGCGGGCAAGTTTTATGCAATTCACAGAGAACGGCCTTTTTACGGTGAACTTTGCGCCTATATGTCCTCCGGACCGATCGTACCCATGATCCTGGAAAAGGAAAACGCGGTTGAGGACTTCCGCAAACTGATTGGCGCCACGGACCCAAAGAAGGCAGCCCCAGGCACCATTCGCGCTTTATTTGCCAAGTCTATTGATGCCAATGCCATTCATGGCTCCGATTCGGATGCCAATGCCGAAATTGAAGGCAATTTCTTCTTCTCACAATTTGAGCTTTTCTAATAAAGAGAATCCAACCATGAAGATCGATCTTATCAGCCAGGAGAAATTTGAATCAAGGCATAACGCTTCCAATGCCGACCAAATCGGGGAAATGCTGAAAGTGGTTAAAGCCGGCTCGATGGAGGAACTGATTGACCAAACCGTCCCTGGGAATATACGGTTGAAAAAAGCATTGAACCTGCCGCCTGCACTGTCGGAATTTGAATTCTTAAATGAATTCAAAAAGATGGTGTCCAAGAATAAGGTTTTCAAATCTTTTATCGGAACAGGATATTACTCCACTATCACACCAGGCATAATTCTAAGAAATGTTCTCGAAAACCCGGGATGGTACACGGCGTACACACCGTACCAGGCTGAGATCGCGCAAGGGCGTCTTGAAGCGTTGATTAATTTCCAGACGATGGTAATGGATCTTACCGGGATGCAAATTGCAAACGCGTCGTTGCTGGATGAGGGCACCGCAGCTGCAGAAGCCATGCATATGCTCTACGCATCCCGCAAAGGTGGTAAGAAGAACGCCCACAAATTCTTTGTTGATCAGCACGTGTTTCCGCAAACCGGGGATGTGCTGATCACGCGGTCCACGCCGATTGGTGTTGAACTGGTTGTCGGTGACATCGGGAAAATAGACCTGACCGATCCGGCACTATTTGGAGTTTATATTCAGTATCCGGACAATAATGGTTCTGTCGAAGACCGCACCGATTTGATAACGACGGCGCATGAGCGGGATGTCGCAGTTGTTGTGGGCACCGATCTGATGAGCCTGGTATTACTTAAATCGCCGGGAGAAATGGGAGCGGATGTGGTCGTTGGGTCAAGCCAGCGCTTTGGTGTGCCGATGGGATTTGGCGGACCGCATGCTGCCTTCTTTACAACGCGTGATGAGTACAAACGTCAAATGCCGGGGCGCATTATCGGCGCCTCGATCGACGTGCAAGGAAATCCGGGCTATCGCATGGCATTGCAAACACGTGAACAACACATCCGTCGGGAAAAAGCAACTTCCAATATTTGTACGGCCCAGGTGCTCTTGTCGGTGATGGCAGGAATGTATGCGGTTTATCACGGACCGGATGGATTGAAGAAAATTGCGCGGAGGGTTCATGCGCTTGCCAAAAAGCTTGAACGGGGATTGAAATCACTTGGCATCAAACAAGTGAACAAGGATTATTTTGATACGCTCAAGTTCGAAGTGAAAGATAAGAAGGCCATCGAACGTGAAGCGGTGAAGAGCCGGGTGAATTTTCGATACTTTGACGATGGTCATGTTGGAATTTCGCTGGACGAAACAACTTCCCTTAATGACCTGAAGACAATTTTCGGAATCTTCTCTGCAGTGGAAACGGGGGGCAAACCCGGAGCGTTGACTGATGACGCTGAAACGATAAGTTGGCCCGAATCCCTGGTCAGAAAAAGTCCGTACCTCTTGCATCCGGTATTTAATTCTCATCACTCGGAGCACGAGATGCTGCGCTACATCAAGCGGTTGGAGAACAAAGACCTATCGATGGTTCATTCGATGATCTCGTTGGGCTCCTGCACGATGAAACTTAATGCCACGGCAGAAATGATCCCGGTGACCTGGCCGGAATTGGGACAAATGCATCCCTTTGCGCCAGCCGATCAGACGCTGGGGTACCAGCAGATGATTTCGGAACTCGAAGACTGGTTAAAGGAAATTACCGGCTTCACGGGCGTGTCGTTGCAGCCGAACAGTGGTGCACAGGGAGAGTATGCCGGATTGATGGTCATCCGTGCGTATCACCAACACAGAAAGGAAGGTCACCGCAATATCGCCTTGATTCCCTCTTCCGCTCATGGTACCAACCCGGCGAGTGCGGTCATGGCAGGCATGGACGTGGTGATCGTCAAGTCAGATGATGAAGGCAAGATCGATGTTGCCGATCTGAAAGCAAAGGCCGAACAATACAAAGACATGCTTGCCGCATTGATGGTAACCTACCCGTCGACGCATGGCGTATTCGAAGAGGCTATTACCGAAATTTGTGAAATCATTCACCAGCATGGCGGTCTTGTTTATATGGATGGCGCCAACATGAATGCGCAAGTCGGATTGACCTCTCCGGCGAGCATCGGCGCCGACGTCTGTCACCTCAATTTGCACAAGACCTTCTGCATTCCCCATGGTGGCGGCGGTCCTGGTATGGGCCCGATATGCGTCAATGACAAATTGAAAAGTTTCTTACCGGGCCACCCCTTGGTAAAAACGGGAGGAGAAAAGGCAATCCACGCCGTTTCATCCGCTCCCTGGGGCAGTACCAGTATTCTGGCCATCTCGTATGCCTATATCGCGATGATGGGTGCGGATGGATTGACCAGGGCGACCATGCTTGCGATCTTGAATGCAAACTATATCAAGGAAAGACTAAGCCGTCATTATCGAATCCTGTTTACCGGAAGCAATGGGCGCTGTGCCCACGAAATGATTGTAGACTGCCGTGATTTCAAAAAGGCTGGCATCGAAGTAGAAGATATCGCGAAACGCCTTATGGACTACGGCTTCCATGCTCCGACGGTCTCTTTCCCGGTAGCCGGCACGCTGATGATCGAGCCAACCGAAAGCGAACCCAAAGAGGAATTGGACCGTTTTTGCGATGCGTTGATTGAAATTCGAAAGGAGATTCGCGAAGTGGAGGAGGGTATTGCCGACAAGGAGAATAACGTCCTCAAGCACGCCCCTCACACGGCCGCCGTGATCACAGCTGATCGATGGGACAGACCGTACAGTCGTCAAAAAGCCGCCTACCCGCTTCCTCATATTAAAGAAGCCAAATTCTGGCCATCCGTAAGCCGGATCGACAATGCTTATGGCGACAGAAACTTAATGTGCAGTTGTTTGCCTGTCGAAGCATACGAAAAAAATGAGGCCGCCGTTTCTTCCTGAAAAATTGAAAGTGGGCCGTTAATTGCTTCTCATCGGTTCAACGCTTTTTTGTAATATTAGTAAGTCAATTCGGCTACCTTACCGACTGGGAAATGGAATTGAAGAAAAAGCCTAACGACAACGATCTCCCATGGTGGACTTGGGTCCTCCCGCTTTTGATTTTCCATTTAGGAACGCAACTTTCCCTGGTCTTTCAGATTCAGTCTCCAGGCTCCTCTCTGTTTTACTTCCCAACGCCATTGGCACTTGTGTTGGTTTTTTGGTGGGGTCCCCGGGTTTTGATTTCATTTTATCTGAATGCCGTTTTCAGCGCCGGCCTTTGGGGATTATCCAAATGGTATTTTTGGCCTCTCTATGGACTACCCGAAACTTCGTATGCATTCCTGGCCTGGATTTTTTTTACGTATTACCGAAAAGGGAAATACTGGTTGCCGGATACACAACAATTCTTGACTTTTCTGATATGGGTGATCTTGTTTCCGCTCATCATTTATAAATTCTTTCTGGAGTCCATCTTTTTTGTGCTGGGGGATCGCACAACGGGTCAGTATTTCACCATTCTCTTAAAGACGGGTCTGGGTGAATTTATTTCAAGCGTGGGTCTGTCGATTCCCATTCTCTACTTCTTTTCATCCCCTATGCAAGTCAAGGGGCTTACCCTGCAGAAGGAGCCCATTCCTCGCGCGAAATTTGCAATCCGATCGAAGGGGTATCTCTTTTATGCAGAGATCTTTGTTGTCCTTTCTACCTTATTGGTTTTTAGCTTTATTCTCAATTTCGAGCGGTTTTGGTTTGTCTACTGTCTTGTATCGTTATATGCGGCCATCCGTTTCGGATTTGAGGCAGCCATCCTCACCAATCTTTACATTTTTTTGATTACCTACATCCTTCCGGCCTTATTTCAAGGCAATTCCGAAATCTACGAGTTAACTGACCTGAACCTGGTCAATGTATATTTAGGGAACAGCCTCCTTTATGTATTCGCTGCCATAACAGGAAGGGTCATCAGCGACCTTCGCATTGCGGATGAAAAACTTCATCAAAAGAATAATGAACTGGAACAAGCCAACAATGAGTTGGATCACTTTGTATACAGTGCATCTCACGATCTGAGTGCGCCCCTGAAATCCATTCGCGGATTGGTTAGCATCAGTAAACTGGACAACAGCCCTGCAGAAAAGCAGGCCTATTTTGCGAAGATTGAGGCTAGCGTTCTCAAATTGGAATTATTTATCGGCGAGATTCTAGACTATTCCCGCAACAAGCGATTAATCCTCAGCGTCGAATCGATTATGCTGAGAGAATTGTTCTCTGAGATCTTTGAGAATTTAAGATACATCGACGGTTTTCAAAAAATCAAGATGGATATGAGCGGTATTCAGTTAAATGAAATTCAGACCGATAAGATGAGGCTTAAAATTATTCTGAATAACCTCCTCTCAAACGCGATCAAATTTCAGAAACAATA
>JBGPGZ010000005.1:0-24880 GCA_041484175.1 Cyclobacteriaceae bacterium
TGTTGAACTGCGACTTGATAGGCAACCTGCTGAATAGAATCCTGCTGCTGTGAAAAAGAAGCAAGAGAAAGCTGTATAAAAAAGAGGAAAACGAAAACTGCACGATTCATGGATCCGGAATTTAATAAAATTGATGCAGGCAAAGTTATTATAAACGAAAGCGGAAAAATCCGCAAAATCACCCGAATTCTGACATCGATGCTATTGACTGGCGGAAATCAATCAGATCAGCTCTCGGTATAAATAATAAAGGAGGTATAATACGGCGATTGTCAACATCAGATATCCGAACACCCTGGCCCGAGTATAGTAACCTTTCACGGGCATGACAGTCCGATGTTTTCTCTTAGTCTTCAAGGTTGGATATCAAAAAAAACGCGCGCTATGATATACACCGCCATGCAAATTACCAGCAACGCAGCCAATATCCTGGCACGCTGAAAGTAAAACTTCATAGGCAGCATTTTCATAACTAACTGATTTAGGAGAATTTATACCCATATAACTATAAAATGCTTAAATATGGTTCATTTCTTCCGTTAAATGGCCCGATATGGGGTACAAGTTGCCGTAGCGCTCGTGGAGAGAAGCTTACCTTTCTAAAATGGAGTGCCTTGCAGTCCGAGCAAGCAGGGAGGATTCATGATTCAAGGGCAGACTTACAGGTGAATAACCTCACCATAGGCGGCCGCTGCTGCTTCCATGATGGCTTCGCTCATGGTCGGATGTGGGTGAACCGATTTGATAATTTCGTGACCAGTCGTTTCCAGTTTGCGCGCCACAACCACTTCTGCAATCAGCTCGGTGACATTTGCCCCGATCATATGGGCTCCCAGGAATTCACCGTATTTGGCATCAAAGATCAATTTAATAAATCCATCCGGCGCACCGGCCGCTTTGGCCTTACCGGATGCGGTAAAAGGGAACTTACCTACCTTGATTTGGTACCCCGCTTTTTTGGCACCTTCTTCTGTATGCCCAACGGAAGCAATCTCTGGACTGCAATAAGTACATCCGGGCAGATTATTGTAATTGAGTGGATCCGGCTCACGGCCTGCAATTTTTTCTACACAAATAATACCTTCTGCGGAGGCAACGTGTGCCAACGCCGGGCCTTTGACAATATCCCCAATCGCATAAACACCCGGAACATTGGTTTTGTAAAAATCATCAACGATGACTTTTCCCTTTTCAATCTTAACACCGGCTTCTTCCAGTCCTATGTTCTCAATATTGGTATCAATGCCAACGGCCGAAAGAACGATATCGGATTCTATTTTGATTTCGCCAGTGGGCGTTTTTACCGTAGACACGCATCCTTTTCCCTTCGTATCCACTTTGGTAACCTCGGAACTGGTGTGGATGGTGATGCCCGCTTTTTTGAACGACTTCTCAAGTGCCTTTGAAACTTCCTCGTCCTCTACGGGAACGACGCGCGGCAAAAATTCAACGAGCGTAACCTCGGTTCCAATCGTATTATAGAAATAGGCAAACTCCGATCCAATTGCACCGGAGCCTACAACCAGCATTTTTACAGGTCGTACGGGCAACACCATCGCTTCCCGGTAGCCGATGATCTTCTTTCCATCAATGGCCAGATTCGGCAACTCACGCGAGCGTCCTCCCGTGGCAAGGATGATATGCTTGGCTTCATAATTGGTCTTCTTTCCTGCCGAATCCGTCACCCCTACACTCCCCTTCATGAGTTTCCCAAACCCGGCAATGTGATCAATCTTGTTTTTCTTGAACAGAAATTGTATGCCTTTGCTCATCCCTTCTGCGACAACGCGGCTGCGTTTCACCATGCCAGCAATGTCCGGGGATGCATCCTTGACGATGATCCCATAATCGGCCGCGTGTTGAAGATATTCAAAGACATTGGCACTCTTTAACAAGGCTTTGGTCGGAATACAACCCCAGTTGAGACAGATGCCCCCAAGTTCAGCCTTCTCTACCACACCTACTTTCATTCCCAACTGTGAAGCGCGGATCGCCGCGACATATCCCCCGGGCCCACTGCCAATAACAATCAGATCATATTGTGCCATATCAATGATTTTAAAATTTGCTGCCAAAGATAAAACCACAGATGCGTGAAATAAAATGCCTGCAATCATTTATTCACATATTTTATTTGGAACCAAAATCAGCCGATTACCCTGATTTTTATCGGAATTAGCTACTTTTGATCACCGGGGAAAACCGTTTGATTGCCGGTCCACCATGAACTTCAAAACATCATGAAATTACTTCAAGGAAAAAACACACTCGTGACAGGGGCATCGAAAGGAATTGGGCGATCCATTGCCATGAGGTTTGCTGAACATGGGGCCAATGTTGCATTTACCTATCTCTCCAGCGTAGAGCAGGGTCAGGCCCTGGAATCTGAACTCGCCGCAAAGGGTGTTAAAGCAAAAGGCTACCGTTCCGATGCTTCTGACTTCATACAAGCTGACAAACTCATCAATGATATTGTTGTTGAATTCGGTTCACTGGATATTCTTGTGAACAATGCGGGTATCACGATGGATAATTTATTATTGCGCATGACCGAGGAAATGTGGGACAAGGTCATGGCAGTGAATTTGAAGTCCTGCTTCAATACAGTTAAGGCTGTAGCCAAACCGATGATGAAGCAGCGTGGGGGTTCTATCATCAACATGACTTCGGTGGTCGGATTGAAAGGCAATGCGGGTCAGTCCAATTACGCTGCTTCCAAGGCAGGCATTATTGGATTCACCAAATCGGTCGCCTTGGAGCTTGGTTCTCGCGGAATCCGTTCCAACGCGGTTGCTCCTGGATTCATCGAGACAGAAATGACCGGTAAACTGGAGGAAAAGACAGTCCAGAGTTGGCGCGATGCAATCCCGCTCAAACGCGGAGGTAAACCGGAAGATGTGGCCGATGCATGCGTTTTCCTTGGCTCCGATATGTCTTCTTATATAACAGGACAGGTTATCCAGGTGGATGGCGGAATGCTTACTTAACCGCTCCAAACCATGACAGAAATAGAACGCATTTCGATGCTTCTTGAAAACACCTTCGAAGGATCCGCCTGGCATGGTCCTGCGGTTATGGATGCATTGGCCGACATTACACCCGAAATCTCCATGCACCGAATCGGAAAAACTCACAGCATTGTCGAGTTGGTGATGCATATGACGTCCTGGAGAAAATTTGTCACAGAGAAACTAAAAGGCAATACCCTTTATGATGTGTCCCCGGAACAAAATTTTCCGAAGCCATCCCCCTGGGCTCAGGCCTTGACGAACCTAAAAACAAGTCAACGGGAACTGATGGACGCGCTTAAAACTTTTCCGGAACCACGACTGAATGACATAGTCCCGACCAGGAAATACAACTTCTATTCGATGTTGCAGGGTATCATTCAGCACGACATTTACCACACGGGGCAAATCATGATGATCAAAAGATCGCTCGGTAATCGGTAATCGGTCGTCGGTAATCGGTGTTTAGCTGAAATAGTGACTTGTTATATGACAATTGACTGACTGATTACCAATAGAGACTATGTTGAACCGGCACTAGTAACGCTTTCCTTTTTCATCTTTCATCGGAACAAACAGAACGGAAAGGCGTTTTTCCTTTTTTAGTTTGCCATTTTTCTTTGTCATGAATATCAATTCCTGGCTATGAGGTGGTCCTACCGGGATGATCATCCGCCCCCCTTCCTTTAGCTGATCCTGGAGGGGCTTCGGAATATGGCTCGGGGAGCAGGTTACAATGATGGCATCGAAAGGCGCAGCTTCCTGCCAGCCCAGGTATCCGTCTCCTTGCCGTACATGAATGCTTTGATACCCCAATGATTTCAGCAGCGCTTGTGCATTTTTGGCGAGTCGTTCATTGATCTCCATCGTATATACTTCGTTGCATAGCTCGGCCAGGATAGCGGCCTGGTAACCCGAGCCCGTTCCAATCTCCAGTACTTTTTCTTCGGGCTTGAGTTGCAGAGCCTCTGTCATAAATGCAACAACATATGGCTGAGAGATTGTCTGTCCCTCCCCAATAGACAAGGCATTATCATCGTAGGCGCGATCGACCATAGCGGTTGGAACGAACAGGTGTCGTTCCACTTTACGCATTGCGTTAAGGACTCGCTGTGATTTGATCCCTTGCCGTTGAAGTTGTTCACTGACCATGCGCTCCCGCAAGACGAGGTACTCTTGCGCGAAAGTTTTTGAGTGGATACCATGCAGGAGCAGTGGGATCAAGAGCAATCTGAAACACAAACGATTGTTAGCGGTGTTATAAGCCATCCACAGGGTAGGTCAGACCACCCTAATTTAAAAAAAATCCGTGAAGATTTGGAAACTCTACCAAACTGCTATACGTTTGTGCCATCATAGTCGGGAAGGCATTTTTGCGTAACCGATTTATAAAGAAGCGCAGAGAGACAGGCTCGTAGAAGCGCTAGCAACCGTCCGCCAGCTGGCCGAAAAGGTGCTAAATCCTGCTCCCGATAGGTTTCGGGAGATATATAAACCGGTAAGAAACCATGAAAAACCAGCCATCAAGCAACCTCTCTTCAGGCCAAAACAATTGGCGTGTTTCCCTTTCAGACCTTTTCAATCAGCTAATTACTTCGATCCAGCGAATGCGCCTCTATACGGGCGAAGTTTGTTGTTGTTGCTGCTGTTAAGCGAAAGTTGCTTCGCCACAGCGTACAGGTATTGACAAAATCATGTCAATGCCGTTCCGAATACCCTAACATCCAACATTTATAGAACATCAAACAATTAACGATTATGCCAAACTACCGTTTCGAAACTCTTCAGCTTCATGCCGGGCAAGAAGTTGACCCCACAACAGGCTCGCGTGCCGTACCGATCTATCAAACCACTTCTTATGTATTCAAGAATTCAGAACATGGAGCGAATCTTTTCGCCTTGAAAGAATTCGGAAATATCTACACCCGCATCATGAACCCCACCACCGACGTGTTTGAAAAACGCGTTGCCGCCTTAGAGGGTGGTGTAGCGGCTCTCGCCGTAGGCTCCGGTCAGGCCTCCCAGTTTATTGCACTTAATAATATTTTGCAGGTCGGTGATAATTTTGTCTCCACTTCTTTTTTGTATGGAGGCACTTACAATCAATTCAAAGTTGCCTTCAAAAGACTGGGTATAGATGTACGCTTTGCAGAAGGAGATAAACCGGAAGCATTTGAAAAACTGATCGATAAAAAAACAAAGGCCATTTTTCTGGAGACCATCGGAAATCCCGGCTTCAATATTCCTGATTTTGAAGCGATTGCGGCGCGTGCAAAGAGGCATGACATTCCGCTGGTTGTAGACAACACATTTGGTGCGGCCGGATATCTTTTCCGCCCGATCGAATATGGTGCCAATGTCGTTGTCGAATCGGCAACAAAATGGATTGGCGGCCATGGCAACTCGATTGGCGGTGTGATTGTCGATGGCGGCAATTATAATTGGGGTAATGGCAAATTTCCGCAGTTTACTGAACCTTCGGAAGGTTATCATGGCCTGAAGTTCTGGGAAGTATTTGGCGAAGGTAACCCGCTGGGCTTGCCCAACATTGCTTTCATCATCCGCACGCGCGTGGAGGGTCTGCGCGATTTCGGACCTGCCCTCAGTCCGTTTAATTCATTTCTCTTTCTACAGGGGCTGGAAACGCTATCGCTCCGTGTGCAACGTGCGGTTGACAATGCGCTGGCCTTGGCCCAATGGCTTGAACAACACCCGCATGTGGAAAGTGTAAACTACCCCGGCCTTACGTCAAGCATCTATCATAAGCTGGCTAAGAAATATCTCCGCAATGGTTATGGCGCGGTGCTTTCGTTTACTGTAAAGGGAACCAAAGAAAACACGGCCCAGCTGGTTGATAGTCTGAAATTGATCAGTCATCTGGCCAACGTAGGCGATGCCAAAACCCTGATCATTCAGCCTTCGGCCACCACACACCAGCAACTCAGTGAAGAGGAGCAACTCTTGTCAGGCGTCCTCCCTAACTTATTGCGCATTTCAGCAGGCATTGAGCATATTGATGATATTAAGGCAGACTTACAGCAAGCCTTTGAAAAAGTCTTTGAACCGGAATTGGTCAGGAACTAAATTATAATAATCGTGTTCATTGTTACACGATTAGCAAATGGTCCTATGCAGAAGGTAGATCATATTTTTCATTATCCCGGTGAGTTTGCGTTGGAGGCAGGGGGTGTTCTCCATGGCTTCCAGCTCAAATACACGACCTTGGGCCGGCTGAGTTCGGCGCGGGATAATGCCATTTGGGTTTGCCATGCACTCACCGGCAATTCGGACGCCACTTCATGGTGGAGCGGATTTTTCAGCGAAGGCAGTCCGTTCGATCCGCGGGAATACTTTATCATTTGCGCCAACTCATTGGGGGGATGCTATGGATCCACGGGCCCGCTTTCAATTGATCCTGAAAGTGGCAAACCTTTTTATCATGATTTCCCCACCCTCACCAACCGTGATGTGGTGGGGGCATTTGATTTGCTTCGCGAAGAATTGAATCTCGCTCAAGTCCACACCGTATTGGGGGGGTCGTTGGGAGGGCAGCAGGCTCTTGAGTGGGCCATCCAAAAACCGGATGTATTTCAGCACGTCATTCCCATCGCATGCAACGCCGTTCACTCCCCCTGGGGTATTGCCTTCAATGAAGCCCAGCGGATGGCCATTGCGGCCGATGCTTCCTGGAAAGAAAATGATCCCAGGGCTGGAATTGAAGGAATGAAAGCCGCGCGCGCCATGGGTATGATTTCCTATCGCGCCTATCAGACTTTTGCGGAAACGCAGGCTGAAAAGAATTCCGACAAGCTCGATGATTTCCGGGCTTCGTCGTATCAGCGCTATCAGGGTCAGAAGTTGGCGAATCGTTTTAACGCGTTTAGCTACTGGACGCTCTCAAAGGCCATGGACAGCCATCATGTTGGTCGCGGACGTATAAACACTGAAAATGCCCTCAAACAAATCAAGGCCAAGACACTGGTCGTCGGTATCGAAAACGATTTTCTGTTCCCGGTGGCCGAACAACAATTTTTGGTGGATCATATACCAGGGGCCAGATTGGAAGTGCTCGTTTCCATCTACGGGCATGATGGCTTCTTGGCCGAGGTGGAGCCTCTCAAAGAAATCATCAGGAAACTTTATCAGCATAAAAGCGTTCAAATTCTATCATGAGAAAACATCTTAGACTCGGTTTATTTGGTTTTGGCTGTGTAGGGCAAGGTCTTTATCACGTGCTGGACGAAACACAAGGGATGAAGGCAGAGATCAAAAAGATTTGCGTGAAGAACCGCAACAAAAAGCGCATTCTCCCCTCCGAACTATTCACCTATGAAAAGACAGATATCCTGAATGATCCGGAAATTGACGTTGTCGTGGAAATGATTGATGATGCGGCGGCGGCTTTTGACATTGTAAAAACAGCTTTGCAAAACGGCAAAGCAGTTGTTACCGCCAACAAGCGGATGATCGCCGAACACCTGGAAGAAATCTACAACCTTCAGAAACTTCATGGAAAGCCGGTCCTGTATGAGGCTTCAGTCTGCGGGGCTATTCCAATCATTCGAAACCTCGAGGAATATTATGACAATGATTTGATTACCAATATTGAAGGAATTTTCAATGGCTCAACCAATTATATCCTGACCAAGGTTTTTGAAGAAAGGAAGAATTATGCGGACGCTTTGAAACAAGCGCAGGAACTCGGCTTCGCCGAATCGGACCCCAGCCTTGATGTCAAGGGCTTTGACGCCAAATTCAAATTGGTCATTGCTATCGCGCACACTTTTGGTGTATTTGTAAAGCCGGAAGAAGTGATCAATATCGGTATCGACAAAGTTTCGGACATTGACCTGAAGTTTGCCCGCGATAATGGTTACACCATTAAATTGGTCGTGCGCGCTTTCAAGGAAAATGGCAAGGTGTATGGATTAGTTGCACCCCAGTTTATCGAATCGACCCACTTGTTGGCTTCCGTTCGTAATGAATACAATGCGGTGATTGTTCAAGGTGCCTTTTCTGAAAAGCAACTTTTTGTTGGCAAGGGGGCCGGCAGTTACCCCACAGGTTCGGCTGTACTTTCGGATATTTCAGCGCTCACCTATGATTACAGTTACGAGTATAAAAAGTTTAATCAGGTAACCACTCACGAATTTTCAAACGATGCGGCCGTGGAGGTCCTTGTCAGTTTCCGAGGACACGCACGTGTGAACCCAAAGGACTTTGAAGAATTCAAGGGAGGTTATCATGGTCAGGGTAGCCAGTATATGCATGGTCTGGTGACGCTTGAGAAACTAAGAGAATGGTCAACACAGGATGGGATCAGTGTTATTCTTACGCCTGCTTTTTATTTTGTTGCTCAGGGCCAACCCAAACAGAAGGAGTTATTGGTTGCTTAAGCACGAAACCTCTGTTTTATTTCACAAATCCTTTTTTTCAGGATAGCTTTGTTTGAAAGCCAACCCTGATCTTATGGATTTAACCATCCTCTTCTCACCGCTCGATGAGTCCATCTATGCTGGCGGGTATTCCAACAATTCCTTCTTCAAAAGTATCAAAGCCTACGGTGAAAGGTTGCCCGACTACAAATCGGCTCAGGTGGCGATCTTCGGTATTAAGGAAGAGCGGGGCACGCATAACAATTTCGGATGTGCCCTTGGCCCCGATGAAATCCGCAAAAAATTGTACGCTCTCAAAAAAGGAACGGGGACCTGCAATATCGTTGACTTGGGAAATCTTAATACGGGAATTGACCTTGACGAAACGTACGTGCGTGTTAGTGAGGTGTGCCGGATCCTGTTGGAAAATAATGTACTACCCGTGATCCTGGGTGGTACCCAGGACATCGACTACGGCCAATATCGCGGTTATGAAGAAATGGAGAAACTGGTCAGCTTTCTCAACATTGATGCGTTTCTTGACCTGGAAGATGCAAAAGACAGCTCCCCTGCGCGTCAACACATTCATAAGTTGTTGTTGCATGAACCGAATTATTTGCTGAGCTATACGCACCTTGCCCATCAGACCTATCTGATCGATCCGTTTTCGATCGCCATTTTGGAAAAACTTTATTTTGAAGCATACCGGGTTGGTCATCTTCGGTCTAACCTGGCAGAAATGGAACCCGCTATCCGGAATGCCGATATGCTCTCATTTGATGTCACCTCAATTAAATCGGCGGATGCACCCGGCAACGCCAATGCACAACCTTTTGGTCTTACCGGTGAAGAAGCCTGCCAGATTTGCTGGTATGCGGGCCTCAATGAAAAATTGAGCTCGATTGGTTTTTATGAATACAATCCTTCCAAGGATGATGAACACAGGAAAACAGCATCCGTTATTGCTACGATGATTTGGTATTTTCTGGAGGGGTTTTGTCGTCGCAAAAACGAGACGAACTTCAAGTCAAATGATTTTCTCAAGTATGTTGTTTCCATGCCGGTAGAACCGGAGGCCATCACTTTCTATAAGAGCAAGTTCACAGAAAAGTGGTGGATGGAAGTAGGTCATCACCGGTCAGGCGCAAAATATCCCCGAAACACGATCGTCCCTTGCAGCTACAACGACTATCAGACGGCCACCAAGGGCGAGTTGCCGGAGCGGTACATTACCGCCCTTGCAAAATTAATCTAACCTGGAATTGGCATTCGCCGTGAAGTTGACTAAAATCATTATTTGTTATCGATGGAGGTCTTTACTTTAGGGCAATGAGACGTCTGCTCAAGTTAAACAATCAATTCTGGACGCACGAACGCAGCCTGACGGCGTTGCTTATCTATCTGTCGCTTGCCATTTTTTTGTGGATGCCGTTGGCCGGTTATCGTTGGTGGGGGTTTTTGATCAGCGACTTGCTGTTTAACCTGATACTGCTTTCCGGTGTGTTTTCTGTACTCATCCGATGGAAAAAGCAACTCTTATTTATCACCATTGCCATCCTGGCGAGTTCGTTCCGCCTGATGACCTTTTTCATTGAAAGCAAGTGGATCGAGGCAATCAATTATTTAATCACTATCCTGTTTCTCCTATTCCTAACAAGAATGGTGCTTCGCCATATTTTTAAAGAAGGGCCCGTTAATTACTACCGCATCCAGGGGTCCATCGTGGTTTTCATGATTGTCGGCATTGTATGGGCCTTTCTATACGACTTGTTGGATTTGCTGGTTCAGGGTTCTTTCACTATTCGAGGTTCGGTGCTTGGAATCCACGAACCGTTTTCTCAGTATTTGTATTTCAGTTTTGTGACGATGAGCACATTGGGATATGGAGATATGGTGCCCGTTCACCCGATCGCCAAATCACTGGTGATTTTCCAGGGTATGATCGGCTTGCTTTACCCGGTGATTATGATTGCGCGTCTGGTGTCGATGGAAGTAGCGCACAGCAGCCGGGAGGCACATGACAAGTGAAATCGCCGGGCCTCAAATCAAAAGAAGGAGCAACAACGCGTCCCTATCGTTTGTAGATAAAATTAAAAATCCCGGTGGGAACCGGGATCTTTAACAATTAATGCATCATCAAATCAGAAATCCAGGTTCTTTGTCTTCGCTTTTTCTTTAATCGCGTTGATCATGGCACCATCCAACGAGCCATCCTGGGTTTCATTGGGGGTATGGGTGACGATGTACTCCTGACGTTTCTTGTTAAGCGCTTGAATTTCTGCCTGAATTCTACCGCGCTCTTCTCCTTTGTTTTTAACATAAACTTTCCGCTGCTCCGCCGTCATGCCCCGCATTTCTTGAGGTAAGTCCTCTTCCCTTGCTTCGGTAACTGCTTTTTCATTGTCCTTGGCTGCATCCACCAGGTCCCAGGTGGAATTCCTGTAAGCATGTGAACTTTTGGATATCGCACGCTCTACCTTGTTGGAGCGGCCGTAGCTTTCTGCATTTTTATCTTGAACCGACTGAAGTTCCTTTTTGGATGCACCTGACTTGCCATAGTACAAATAGGTGTCGTTCAGGCGCTCATTCATGGCTTCTATTTTCTCGTCATACGGCGTTGGAATGTAAACGGTCTTCCTGTTTTGTTCAATACTCATGTAGGTTCCGCCTGTCAGGTCGGCACCGCTCTTCCAGGAAGTTCCCACACCCTCATCAAAGTTGCCGCAGAAAATGGTATTCACGATCACATCTTTTTCCTTCGCCAGTGAACAGGCCACCCGGTAAGGAACTTGCCCTTGCGTGAACGGTTCATTCCCGGCAATAAAGATCATTTTTAAGTCGGCATTAGACGTTGACCATGCCAGCTGGTTAAGGGATGTCTTAATTACTTGACCACAAAATTCATTACCGCCGTTTGTTTTCAATGAAAACAACTTTTCTGAAATCACGTCAAGGTCGTCGGTCAAACCGCTGACCTGGCGAATGTATCCTTCCGAAGAAGGCAGACCATCATTTCCATATTCATACAAAGCAATTTTGATTTTGGGACGAGAGCCATCACCGCACCTGGCTGCGGCCAGTTCGTTCACAATCTTCCAAAGCTGCGACTTGGCCTGGTCAATAAGACCGTCCATGCTGTTGCTGGTATCCAATAAAAGGGCCAGCATTATGTTTTGATCCTTGGAAATGGTAGCTCCAACGTCGCGGACCTTTTCGGAATGAGCAGTTTGATACCCCATTGCGATGGTTATCAGAAAAGCAAGAATCGTTTTTGAACAACGATGGGCTAAGGAATGAATCTTTTTCATGGTTCTGGTTTTTATAAATATTACGTAGGAAAAGTCCATTTTGATTGCCCCGCTCCGTGAGCGATCTGTTTCACTGAGGGAAACCCGACTCTCACTTAGTGCAGCCCCCGATAAACCCTCATCATCCAAAAATGCGTATTAATTAAAGTGCTAACTTTCCCGCGATAGATTCTGACATGAATAAATGGATTATCATAGCGTGTCTCGTCCCGGCCATTTTATTGGCTGGAAATGGCTATGGGCAGAACAAGAAGAATGAATCCTACAGCCGGTTTAAGAGCAGATCCTCTTCGCTGAGTGGTGCTCCGGTCTTACTGAAAGAGGCAAACGAATTGAAGACCAGCAATCCGCGGGAGGCTCTGAATAAAGTGGAAGAAGCGTTGGGCATCAGCCTGACACAGGGGGATGAATTCAATGAAGGCAAAAGTTACGAATTGCTTGGTGAAATCAATGAAAGCATCCAGGAGTGGAATCTTGCGCTTGAATATTATAATCGCGCTTATCAAAAGCTGACGGAAAGTGACCCATCCTCGGAAGAATATCAAAGTACATTGCAAGGGCTTGGCAATACCCATCTGAAACTTGGACATTTTGACGAGTCCTTGCGATATTTTCAGGAGGCGCTCTCTGGGAGGTTGAAACAATCGGAAAGATGGGAGCGACATCTCGATGTGTCGGAGGTGTACTATCAGATGGGCAATTATGATGAGGCCTTAAGAACGCTTGATTACATCCCGCCAACCCGGGTCGCAAACCCATCCTTCGATAACCGCTTACAAAACCAAAAAGCGAAGATTTATGCGCGAAAGAACGAGCTTGACAAAACAAAGGATCTTTACCAGAATTCGATCAACTCACTTCGGGAAAATAAGAATGTTGCTCCAGAGGAAAAGCAATCGTTGCAAAATGCAAAGGAAGAAATTGTAGATGTCCTCCGTGGCCAGAAGCGATATGATGAAGAAATCAATCTGCGTAACCAATCTATTGAATACAATCTTGAATCAAAAAACATCACGGAAGTCACCAAAGACAAAGTGGAGATCAGCAGGACCCTGGCAGCAAAAGGCGAGAACACGGCTGCGTTGAAAGAACTGGAGGAAGCCGTCAAAATGGCCGACACCCTTGACAACCCGAGGGAACAAGCCAATGCCTTCCTGGCCCTGGCTGACTTGTATGAAAAGAACGGCAAGAAGAACCAAGCCCTGGGCGCTTATAGAAAATATAGCAAGGCTGTGGCAAAATCGGAAAAGATGAACGAAAGTCGACTGGCTGAAAAATCGACCCTGATAAAGAAACAAAAAGACATCGAGGAGCTGACCAAGAATGTCTCCCTGGGGCAGCGCGAAGAAACAATCGAGCAGGCTACGGTTTTCCGGCAGCAATTGATTATTTATGGCCTCCTGCTTATTATCGCTATCACCGCGATTACCTCCTATTTTATTTACAAGAATGCCCAGGCCAGTAAAGTGGCCAACCAATTGTTGGCATTAAAATCGCTCCGGGGCCAAATGAATCCGCATTTCATTTTTAATGCCCTCAACTCAGACAACCATTTTATTGCTCAGCAAGATGAACGGACTGCCAATAAATTTCTGTCTGAATTCTCTCAACTCATGAGGCTTGTCCTTGAAAATTCTCAGGAAGATTTCATCCCCTTGGAGAGGGAGCAGGAAATCCTTTCCCTCTATCTCAAGTTGGAACATTATCGCTTCCGGGACAAATTCAGCTATGAAATAGAAATGGACAATAACATCGAGGCGCAAGCCATTGAAGTTCCACCGATGCTTATTCAGCCATACATCGAAAATGCCGTATGGCATGGACTTCGTTATAAGGAGGCAAAGGGAAAACTATTGCTGCGCTTTCAAAAGGAAGCAGAAACGCTGGTCGTGGAAATTACGGATGATGGTATTGGCAGGGCAAAATCTTCTGTGTTAAAAACAGAAAACCAGAAGAAACATCGTTCTACAGGATTGAAAAATATACAAGAACGATTGGCTATTATAAATAAAGTGTATAAAGCCAACTACCGGGTGTCGGTTGAAGACCTGGAGAATGCATCCGGAACACGGGTACGAATCTATTTACCGATCAGCCACCCAACCAATGGAGTACGATGAATGCAGTAATCATTGATGACGAAAAAGACAGCCGTCAGATACTGGCTAATTATCTGGACAAATACTGCCCGGATGTTACTGTCTGTGGGTTTGGTGAATCGGTTTCCACAGGATTAGAAATCATTCAAAATGTGCGGCCTGACATCGTCTTTTTGGATATTGAAATGCCATACGGTAACGGATTTGATTTGTTGGATAAATTAGGCGTTGTTACGTTCGAAACCGTTTTCGTTACTGCCTTCGACAACTACGCAATTCAGGCGCTGAACCAAAGTGCCGCTTATTACCTGTTGAAACCAATTGACATTGATGAGTTGGTGAAAGCGGTAGAAAAAATTAAAACCGAAAGAAAGGCCGAAAATTATATCCAACATGCTCGTGTCCTGTTGGATAACATCAAAACGGGAGCCCATCAAAAGATCATGCTTCCCACCCTTGAAGGTTTTGAGATTGTACCTGTCAACACCATTTTATACTGCGAAGCGGTTGACAATTTCACGCGATTCATTTTTCAAACCGGGACCCCACTGCTGATTTGTCGCACCTTAAAATATTTTGAAGACATTCTGAAAGAGCACCGTTTTGTTCGCATTCATCGCTCCCACCTGATCAATCCGGAATACGTGATCCGGTACTCGAGAGGGAAAGGTGGTTTTGTGACCATGAAAAATAACCAGGAGTTGGAAATATCGCCTAATAAGAAGAAGGAATTTTTGGAATTGTTTGAGCGCTGACTCTACTTTACAGAACATTGTTCAACTGCTCCTTGACCTTCTCCAATTCTTCCTTCATCAGGACCACATGTTTCTGCATTTCGGCATCGTTCGCTTTGGAGCCGATGGTGTTGATTTCGCGTCCGATTTCCTGCGCAATAAAACCCAGCTTCTTGCCATTTGACTGCGATTCGCGGAGAATTTCCAAAAAATAATCGAGGTGCGTCATGAGCCTCACTCGCTCCTCATGAATATCAAGCTTTTCAATGTAGTAGATGATCTCCTGTTCCAGCCGGTTGGTGTCAAATCCTTCTTTACCAAAGAATTCGGTCACGCCGCTCTTAATCCGGCTTCTTATCTTTTCAATACGCGGCGGGTCCAATGTCCCCACTTCTGCAAGTCCGGATTGGATGGATTGAATGTATTGTATTAATTTTTCTTCCAGTGCCCGTCCTTCCGACAGGCGGAATTCGTCAAACTTTTGGATGGCTTCTGCAATTAATCCATTCACCTTTTCCCATTCGCGCGGATCAAGCTCTTCTTTCCCATTCCCTTGAATTACATCCGGAGAATTAAGGGCAATGGAAAAAATTGTGTCATAGGAAGGTGCCATGACCCGGTCGGCGAGCTTCTTCAATTCCGCATAATAGGCCACAAACAAATCCTGATTGTAAGTCTGGCGCACTTCCACCTTTCCGGTTTGCAAATATTCAATAGAAAGGGAAACCTTGCCGCGCTCTAATCTTTCGGTGATCAGATTCCTCAATTCAATTTCTTTTTCAGTAAATATCTTCGGCAGGCGAAGATTCAAATCCAGAAACTTTGAATTCACGCTCTTGACTTCCACCGAAATATTGACATCACCCCGGTTGAGTACCGCCTGGCCAAAACCGGTCATCGACTTAATCATCAATATGAATATTAGGAATGAACGTTAGACTGTGCTAACTTTTTTGCAAGATAACCAAATTAACTTCGTGCGCCTTTTGACGCAACTCAAAAGTCAAATCCCAGCGTCACAAATGGACGTGGGTTCTGCACTTTGTAATTTTCCACAGGCCAGGCAAGGTCAAACTTCATGTAGTATCCCAGCATTACGGTTCGGAAGCCAAATCCATAACTGTAAATCCAGGGGTTCAGGTACTCATTGAGTTCAATCCGGAAGGGAGTGCCTGAAGACTGGTTCTCCGGTACGATCCGCGTGCGGGCGCTGCTCGTGGAATTAAATGGTAAAGCGCCGGTCCAACTTGTGCCAATGTCATAGAATGCCGTCAGCTGCATATTTCTGAAAAAATTGGAGGTAATGGGTCCGCTGGTAAGTGCGCGAACCAGCGGTACGCGCAACTCGGCATTGCCCAGGGCAACACTATTTCCATACAAAGTCGCATAATTAAATCCGCGAAGGCTGGTGACAAATTCGGCAAAGAGTAAATTGCTGTTAAAGGAGCCAGTGGAAGATGCCAACGGATTGTTTACGCCGTCGTAATTGATCTTGTTGCCAAACCAATTGTCCATTCCGCCCAACACATACTTTTTAGGAGAGTTTCCGAAGAATGTGCCGGTATATCCCCGCACCGCAAACACTATTTCTTTGTAGATCTTCTGATAATGTCTTACATCCAATGATATCTGTGAAAAACTTGCGTTCTTATTTCCTACACCTGCATATTGAACAAAGTTCAATTTGCCGCGGGTACCTTCAATAATATTCATCCCGGTGGTAAGGCTGTTGTCATAGACTACCTCTGCTTTGTATCCCGCGTAAAACTGTTGCTTGGAGGGCAAAAAAGCTGGAGCCTGTAACGAAATCAAATCGTCCGTACCGCGATCGATGAACCGCGTGTATCCACCGAATGGCTTCACCGTGATGCGTGTGCGCACGCTCAGCGGAAGGGACGCACCCAATTCTATTTTTTGGTAAGAATACTTTTGGAGATATCTGGGTACGCCGCTTTGCAAATCGGGCTGGTTCCAGAAAATCACCTTGCGGTCGATGCGGGCGCTGAAATCAATACGGTGCTTCAGGTACTGGATCTCGCCATAGATATCCCCGCTCTTCCAGTCGAATGCTGTTTGAATCCCTCCGAAAAACCGGAAATTTTCAAGGATGTCGTTCATCTGCGTTTCCAGCCGGATGCTGTAACTGCGTAAGGGATCAATGACAACATTGGTAATCAGGTTTTCATACGTAAACTTGGGCTCGTAAGGAAAGGGTCCATTGATCCGGCTGTTCTCCCGGGCCTTCATGTAGCGCGTCAAAAATGTTTCACTAGGCTGCTTCTCCTTGAGCGCCTCCTCGGCAAATGTATAATCCTCCGTGTTGACGGTCTTTTCGTCCTTCTTGGGAATCACTTCTTCGTCCTTCTTAGCTGGCAGGGGCGTTTCCTCAAAAGTATAGTCATCGGTATTGACCTCTCCGTTCTTTTTTGGTACCTGGGTGGTGTCTGTGGGTGCCGGCACCGGCTTTTCAACCGGACTTTGTTTGGCCGTGTCATTCTTTTCTCTCAATCTCGAATTAATCAATTGCTTGATGGACATCGCCTTGTCATTAGCCTCCAGCTTGCGCTTTTCAGAAATGGCCTTTGCTTGCTGCACTTCCTTGCGACGGGTTGCCGGCGTGAAGATCTGCCGATCCAAATTAAAATTGTTCATTATAAAAATATCTTCACGCAGGTTCTTGGTCATGACCAACGCCAGTGCATGGTTGTTGAAATCCAAATCGTAATCCTTGATGCTTGAATTGTAGTTGGTAACCTGGGTGTAAATACCGGTGGGCAAGTTGAATTTAAAAAGATTGATAATGCCCCGCTGATCGCTGAGATAGTAAATATTGTTTTCATCCAGCGCATGAGGGTAAAAATCCTTGCTCAAGGTATTGGTCACCCTTGTAACCACATTCGTGGTTGTGTCCAGGTTGTAGCTGAAAAGATTATAGTTAGAGGTAATCTTTTGAAATCCCTGCGGCTTGTGCAGCAATACCGTATCCGTCGTACGGTTGGAACTAAAGACGATGCTGTTGGTATTTGGAATAAATGAAGGATCGAGATCGTCAAAGATATCATTGGTCAATCGCTGGGTGCGGTCCCGGCGGCTGCTCAACAAATACAGGTCATTTTGGCCTTGCTGGTCCGCGCTGACAACGGCCAGACGTCCATTGCTCGAAAAATCAAAACTCCGAATGTTACTGAACTTGTCCAACCGGCGTGGAAGCTTGCTCCGGCTATTGAGATCGTACAACCAGAAAACGTACTGGCCGTTCTTGATTCCGATCACGCCCAGCGTACTTTGATCTGCCCAACTCAACAGCGGTACGCGAAAATCGACATCCTGTTTGATCACTTTATTTCCTCCATTGAGAATGTTTGACTCCTTTCCATTCTCGAGCGACTTCACTTTCACGGTAAACTTTCCGCGGTAATTTTCCGCATAGGCTACTTTTTTTCCATCCGGACTTATCTTAACGGTTGTATAAACCGTGGCTTTGTGATGGGGTGGGCTGAATTTGGTTGAATCCGGCGGCACCACATAGCTTTCGCTCACGCGTTTCTCGATCTGCGCGTAGTACTGTTGCCAATCGATCAGCAATTGCTTAAATGGAATTCCCAGCGTGATCAAAATACTTTTTTGCTCATTGCGGATGACCCGCGTATAATTCAAAATGTTGGAGATGCTGCTCTTGCCGTATTTCTCGACGATGTAGTTCCATATCGATTGACCTACCAGCTGGGCATCCTTCCCGGTCTGTTTCAACGCCTTGTTGACTTTCTTGCTGCGCACCAATTGTCGCACGTAATCATCCATTTCTATATTCCAGCCCTTTGAAACATAGAGGGAGGCGCCATTGACGAACCACTCCGGAATATTAAGCAACACGGCATTCTGGAACATTTCCTTGAGGCTGCCACCAAACATCATCTCATTGACCATCAGGTCGGAAACCTTATAAATCAATTCTTCTTTGAATTCACTCAACGTTCCAGGATGAGCAATTTCAACGTACGGTTTAATAAACTCCGTTTCTCCTCCGACGTTGAATTGCGTGTGATTGAGTCCGATGTTGCTTTGCTGCAAATCGGTAATGGAATTGTATAAAAATACTTTCGTCTTGAGATACGGCGGCCACCCGATCAGATCGGTGATGCGGTCAAATTCGGATTCCAGGTATTGAATCGCTTCCCCGGCGACTTTTCTCCGGTCTTCATAATAGTACACATCAAAATTTTCTGAACTGAGATACTTCCAGCTAAACTCCTTGAACTGGATCCTGTTTTTGCCAAAGGTCTCGCGCGCCTGTTGCGCCTGCGCCGGTAAAATGAAGATGAAAAGCCCCACCGCCCCCAAAAGCCTGAACGTACTTCGCATAGTGTCTTACTAGAACTTCGAATATAACGATTTAAAACGCTCTATATTTACTTCAGGCATAATTTCACCTTTGCCTGCCAGCCACATCACCAGCTGTTGCGAAAAAAAAGGGGCCAGGCTCACACCCTTGGTACCCAAACCATTAAAAATAACGATATCCTTTGATCGCCAGTGCGGTCCTAACAATGGTCTGCGGTCGCTGGTGGTCGGCCTAATACCCCAATTTTGGTGGGTTATTTCATAGGGCAACCGGATTAACTCCTTTAGCTTGGTTTCCAGTTCAATCCTGGCCGAAGGGGTGATCTCAGGTGTAAGATCGAAATCATAGGTCGCCCCCACTTTAAACTCGTTTTCCTGACTTCCGGGCACAATGTAGACACCACGGTTGTAAATACGTTCCATCCCGGGCATCCTGATCGTCAGTGTCTCCCCTTTCAACGGCTTGATTGGCAAGCTGGAAAAATAGCGACTCTTCATATCCTCCACCCCTCTGCAATAAATTATTTTCTTGGCTGTCAACTGGCGATAGGAGATCCCTGTTTCATGCTCCCGTATTTCCGACTCTTCAAACTTTTCGTTACAATAAGAATCTGATGCTTTCAACCATGATCTTACTGCCTCCACAAAAGCGGTTACATCTACATACCCGCCATGTCGAATCAGAACTCCTCCTACCGGATCGTAAACCTGATCGCCAAAGATGGAAGTCAAATATATTTTCACGATGTATTCCTTCATAGAAGGATGTGTACTCCTTCCCATCCATTCGTTTTGTTCTTCGACAGAACCAAAAGGCCTGTACACCGGCATCGGAAAAAAGAATTTTTTCTTTAGCCGGTTTTCTGATTCCTGATAAAAAGTACGGAGATACGGAAAAAGGGTGTCGGCAAGCCATGTTTTTGCCAGCATCTTGCCGGTGATGGGGTTCAACAGTCCGGCGGCCACTGCACTGGAATGGTTGAGAAGTGGTTGGTCAAACACTGCCACGGTCTTGTTCTCGCTGAGAAATTGAAGCGCCATGCAAGAACCTGCCAGGCCCTGCCCTACAATGATGTAATCAATGAACTTGGTGTGATTCAACGGATCGTTAAAAGAATTAAAAATCATCAATTCAACGCACAAACCCGCCGCCTGCTTCAAAAATTTATAATCCTTTGTACCTTTGCTGCATAGGCGTCTGACACCATCGAAGTGTCTTGACGCCGTGGCCCTGTCCCTTACCGCTATGATGACCATCCAGCCATTTGTCTTTAATCCATTCAGTGAAAACACGATCGTGGCTTACGATGAGACAGGGGAGGCGGTGATAATTGATCCCGGATGCTATGAACCTGCAGAATGCCTTCAACTGGACAAGTTTATTGCTGCGAATAAATTGACCGTAAAGCACCTTCTAAACACTCATTGTCATATCGACCATGTTCTTGGCAACGACCATGTCAAGGAAAAGTACCATGTCAGGCTGCTCATTCATCCGATTGAAGAGGCGGTGCTGCGGGCTGTAAAATCATATGCTCCCAACTACGGATTTCCCCGGTATAGGGAAGTGGTGCCCGACCAATTTTTGAGCGAAGGAGATACAGTCAAATTCGGGAACATCTCGCTGGATGTCTTATTTCTGCCCGGTCATTCACCAGGGCATATTGGATTTTACCACGCACAACAAAAAGTGATCTTTTGCGGAGATGTACTTTTTGCGGGAAGCATCGGCCGCACCGATCTGCCGGGGGGTGATTTTGACACGCTCATCGACAGCATCCATCGAAAGCTATTCACGTTGCCTGACGATGTGGTTGTCTACCCCGGCCATGGGCCGACAACAACCCTTGGAGAAGAAAAGATTTCGAACCCTTTTTGCGCAATGAGCCTCCGCTGAATGAATCCACTTCGTCATCTGCCGAATGCGCTCACGTGTGGTAATTTACTTTGTGGCTGTCTTGGACTCCTGTGGGCGTTTCGGCACCCGGTTGATCAGGTAGCCTATTTTGTATGGGCTGCCTGTGCCTTTGACTTTCTCGATGGATTTGCTGCCAGATCGTTAAAGATTTCATCACCGATTGGAAAACAGCTGGATTCCCTTGCGGACATGGTGAGCTTCGGTGTGCTTCCCTCCTGCGCCATGTATATAATGATCGGTTCGGCCGGGGGCTACCACTTACTTTCTTTCACGTCTCTTTCGTTGGCCGTATTTTCTGCACTCAGGTTGGCAAAATTTAATATTGATGAAAATCAAAATGATTCTTTCATCGGTTTGCCTACTCCTGCCTGCGCCTTGTTTATAACGTCGCTCCCATATATTCCGGAATCACTTCAGCCGGCTTTGCACCATCCCTTGGTGCTGACTGCAATTACCATTCTCTTTTCCTTCCTCCTCGTCGCCCCTTTTGAGCTTTTTGCCCTGAAATTCAAGAATTTTTCATGGGCGGATAATAAAATCCGGTTTACTTTTATGCTCCTGGCAGTATTACTGCTGGCTTGGTGGCAGGCAGGCGCCATCCCGCCTGTTATACTTTTGTATATCGTCATTTCGTTAGTTAGCAGGGTTTTGGGGCTCCGTAAATAGAAATCATTTGTCTTCAACGGTAAAGATAACAGCGGTCCTTTTAGGGATGACCTTGGGGGGGCATCTTCTTGCCCAAACGCCCTCCGTTTTGAATTCCGGGTATTGGTACAAATTCTCGGTCACCTCCGATGGCATTTATAAGATTGATTATTCGATGTTGCAGAAAGCAGGCTTCAATCCAGATCAACTGGACCCGCGACGATTGAAACTTTATGGCAATGGAAGCGGGATGTTGCCGCAGCCCAACAATGCGGAACGCATCAACCACCTGCGGGAACTTGCCGTCTTTATCAAGGGTGAAGATGATGGAAAATTTAATAAAGAAGACTACCTCCTTTTTTTTGGACAAGGGCCGGACGCCTATCAATTTAATGTCACTAAGAAGATCTTCTCGTACCAACACAATGTCTATTCCGAGAAGAATTTCTATTTCCTGACGGAAGGTAGCGATCCCGGCAAACGAATGGTTACTGATGAAAATCCTGGAAGCGGCTTTCCTGCAATCGACGAATATGATGACTTTGGTTATTATGAGACAGATCAATACAATATTTTGAAATCCGGAAGAGAATGGTTCGGCGAACAGTTTGATTTAAAAACTGAAATTACCGTCCGGTTTGACTTGCCCGGCATTCTCGAGAATTCACCCATTAAGATGGTCTCCGCAGTAATGGCACAGGCTTTTACATCGGGCTCTTCATTCAAAGTTTTTTTTAACGACAGTCCCATCAAAGAACAAACGTTGAGCCTGATACAGAATACGCAATACGGACTCAAGGGAAGTGAAGCTTCCGATACCCTTGTTTTCAATTCCAATGATGTATCTGCACCCGGTCGCCCTCTGCAAGACATCAAATATCAATATGTCAAAGCGTCGTCCGGAACTTCCGTGGGTTATCTCAACTATTTTCTTATTTCCCTAAGGCGAAAGCTTGCCCTGTACGGCAATCAGACTATTTTTACGGCCTCCCAAAGTCTGTCTAACCCAATTTCCACATTTGCAATCTCTTCACTTCCTCAAAATGGGGTGATTTGGAATGTCACCGATCCCTTCCGATCGAAAGTGCAATCTTTTGCTTTTGATCAATCGCAATCGACGTTCTCAGTCTCGACAGATTCATTGAAGAAGTTTGTAGCATTCACGTTGGATAAGGTTTCCTCGCCGGTGGCGGAGGCAAAAGTGGCGAATCAAAATCTTTCCGGGATGTCGTGCCCGGATTTGCTCATTGTTACCAATCCGGATTTTGAAAATGAAGCACTGCGGTTAGCAAGCCATCGCGAAAGTCATGATCACATGGCCGTGCAGGTTGTAACCACCGAGGAGATTTACAACGAATACGCGGGAGGTAAACAAGATATCACAGCCATCCGTGATTTTGCCAGGGAGTTGTTTCTGAAAGGCGGTGACGGACTTGACAATCTTTTGCTCTTTGGCCGGTGCTCTTACGATTATAAGAACCGGGTGCTCAGCAACACCAATTTTGTTCCGACCTACGAATCGCTCAATTCCTTGAGCCCTTTGGAAACCTATTCGTCTGATGATTACTTCGCCTTTCTGGAGGCCGGCGAAGGAGCATGGGAAGAAAGCCCGTCACAGAACAATACGATGGACATCGGCGTGGGGCGCCTTTCCGTCAGAAAACCCCAGGAAGCGAAAGATGTAGTAGATAAACTCATTGAATACGATACCAACACGAAAGGCTTTGGACCGTGGCGTCAGAATATTGTTTTCGTGGCAGATGATGGGGACTATAATATCCATCAAAGCCAGGCCGATCAGCTTGCCACAAGCATCACCCAGGGACATCCGGAATTCATTGCAAAAAAAATATACCTGGACGCGTTCAAGCAAATTACAAAGCCAACCGGGCAGTTTTCTCCGGCGGCAAAAGATGCCATAGACCGCGGCGTTGACTACGGCGCCCTCGTGGTGAACTTTACCGGGCACGGCTCCGAAGGAGTATGGATGCAAGAACGGGTGCTGGATGAAGACTTGATCAGGGAGTGGAAGAACGGGCCCAGGTATCCACTGTTTGTTACAGCGACCTGTGAGTTTGGCAGGCATGACGACCCTTTTCAGATTTCCAGCGGAGAGAAGTTAATGTTGCAAAAGAAGGGCGGCGGTATCGGGGTGGTCACCACGGCCAGACCGGTGAATTCCAGCACTAATTTCGAATTGAACAAGGCTTTTTACAACGCTTTTTTTACTAAAACCAACGGAACTTATCGGACACTGGGCGCCATTTTTCGCGATTCCAAAAACAACAGCCTCAGTGGGGTTGCAAATCGAAACTTTTCGCTGATCGGTGACCCTTCCATGACGCTGGCATTTCCTGAGAATGAAATTTGGGTCAGCGGAATAAAGACTACTTCTAACTCCGATACGCTCAAGGCGCTTTCTACCGTGGTCATCAATGGTGAAATTCAAAAAACGGGCGCTCAACGAACCGACTTTAATGGCGAAGTGGATGCAACGCTCTTTGACCGCGCTGTCACCCTGACAACCCTCGGCGACGAAAACCCACCATTCTCCTATAAGGATTGGAGCAACATTATCTTCCGTGGCAAAGCATCGGTGGCCCATGGAGCTTTTGAAATCAAATTGATTGTCCCCAAAAACCTGGAGAATGGAATTGCGCAAGGTAACCTGACCCTGTACGCCCATAACAATCTGGAGAATGCTGCAGGAAGTATGACCGTCCCGGTTGGCGGAGCAGAAAATATGTTTCCATCGGATGATGCGCCGCCGGAAATTGCTTTGTTTATTGGCGATACCACTTTTGTTAACGGAGGCATTGCGAGTCCCAACACAACCTTGGTGACACAATTGATGGACTTCCATGGGATCGGTATTTCCGGATTCGGCGGCGCTGATAATCTGATCGCTATTCTTGATGATTCTCTCACCTTCATCATGAACGATTATTATACAGCCGAGATAAATAACTACCGGAGGGGCACAGCGGTCTTCCCGCTGAAGGGATTGCAAAAAGGGAAACATCATATCGTCGTTCAAGCCTCTGATACTTATTCCAACCGAACATCCGCGAGTGTCGATTTTGTAGTTACCGATGAAGGTCTAGTGATCAACCAATTTTATAATTACCCCAATCCATTTTCATCAAACAATGGTTCCACCATCCTCGGATTTACGCACAATCGACCGGGGGAAGATCTGGATGTAGAACTCGTGATTTTCGATTTGGCAGGCCATTTAGTAGACCGTCGTCATTATTCGATTTCAGCAAGCTATTCTCGTGTAACGCTCAGCGAATGGGATGGCGCCAGTGCGGAGGGAAATAAATTAGACAACGGAGTATACCTTGGGAAACTTTTCATTCGTTCATTACTGGACGGCTCGAAAAATGAACAAATTACCAAGCTAATTATTGTTAATTAACTATCTTTGGCCCTTAGAACTTGACTATGAA